>JBHIVS010000229.1:0-4432 GCA_041987885.1 Pseudobdellovibrionaceae bacterium
GCAGTTGGTGTGGGTTTATCTGTATATGCAGGAAAGATGGAGGCAGGTACAGCGGGACTTGTGACTTTGTATTCACTTTCTTTTTGGGGATTTTTAAATTGGGGAGTTCGTGTTTTTGCTGATATTGAATCGCGTATGACATCGATTGAAAGATTGAAATATTTTTCAAATTTACCTTCAGAAATTTCAGTTTTAAAAGATAGAACGACACCTTTGAGTGATTCGTGGCCAGAACAAGGTGTACTTACTGTGCGGAATTTGAAGCTAAGATATGCGCCTCATTTACCTTTGGTTCTAAAAGGAATTAATTTTGAAGTTCAAGCTGGAACTCGAGTTGGAATTATTGGAAGAACCGGTTCTGGAAAAAGCACTTTGTTTCAATCTTTGTTCAGATTTATTGAGGCCGAAGAAGGTGAAATTTTAATTGATAACGAAAATGTCGCTAGTGTGCCGTTAGATCGTTTGCGAAGAAATTTGGCAATTATTCCTCAAGATCCAACTTTGTTTATGGGAACTATTCGTAGCAACTTAGATCGTTTTGGAGAATACACAGATGCAGAGGTGATAGAGGCTTTAAAACATGCATCTATGTTTGAATATGTATCTAGTCTTCCGCAGGGAATGCTTTCAGAGGTTTCCGAAGGTGGTTTAAATTTAAGCCAAGGGCAAAGACAATTGTTATGTCTAGCAAGAGCACTTTTGACCAAGGCAAAAATTATAGTGATGGACGAAGCCACGGCAAGTGTTGACGTTCAAACCGATGCTCTTTTGCAGAAAGTGATTAGGTCTTCTTTCAAAGATGTGACGATGTTAATTATTGCTCATCGCTTGGGAACAATTGCGGACTGTGATCAGATTATTGAAATATCTGCGGGTGAGGTAAAATCCATTCGTAAGCCTTCTGAAATTTCAGAAGAAGAAATCGAATCTTCTCTAGTGTAGAGCGAGGGTTGAGAGTATGACGCGCTTGACCGTATTCTCAACTCATTTTCAACTATTAAGCTCTCTTCTTAAAATAACTGAAAATGATTGAGTTTTTCACAATAGACAGGCACTTAGGCAGCATGAAAAAATTGTTAAGTGTCTTTGTTTTTGGATTGTCTGTACAGGCGGGTGCCGCTTGGGATTTGAACGATGTTTCTTATTTAATGCCTTTGCCTAAAATAGTGGGCCAAGACAACCTTATTAAGGTGAATACCCACGGTGCTTCTGGCGAGCTTTTGTCTAATGTCGTTTTGGATCAAATTCCACCGATGGATATTCGTAGAGAAAAACGTGCAGTTTATCCTTTGATGAGAGTCGTTGGTGTACGTATTGATCCTTGTTTTCCCTATCCCACATTAGTGTCTTGTCAAAAACAGATTCGTTTTGTGTGGCAACCTATTTATGAAAATCGTCGTAAAGAAATCGAGGGTATTGATGCCGCTCTTCATTCTTTTTATGAACTGAATGATTCTGAATTTTCAAGTTTGCTAAATGATCTTCAAACTTGGAAAGCAAAGTATAAGGTGGATACTCATCAACTACCTCTACAGATTCATCCAGCTTGGGCCGCAGAAAAAGATCAGGCAGCCTCTTTACTTGAGTTCAATGAGCTTATTTTAAAATACGTAGGTCCCAAAAACATGATGCGCCTAACATTCATGGTTTTACGTGGAAATGCTGATATGTGGATGTTTGCTTCTTTTGAGCCTAAGGGTGAAAAAATGGAGTTGATGAGCATTCCAAGATTGGATCGTCCTTCGCAGGCTTTTAGGAATGGGGCTGTTCCTCCAGATAAATACGAATATGCGAATCTTGGGCCTATTCCTCAAGGTAAGGACACCATCAATAGTTTGATCACGGACTCGAATACTTTAATTAATCAGTATGACAATGTCGTATTAACTGAAATGGATGCTGCTTATAGAATTGAAAATCCAAAAATTTATAATCCAGAGAACATGGACTGCGTAAGTTGTCATACAACTCAAGGTGCTATCGCTTGGGCAGAAAAAAACCGTTTCAACATTAAACCTCAAGGTGGATGGTCTCCTGATATCTATACAAATTTTAAATTCAATTTAAAGAATATATCTCCAGTAATTTCTAATACTCAAAACCTAAGAGCTTTTGGATACTTTGGTTCAGATGTGGCAATTAGCCAGCGTATGATTAATGAGACTGCTGAAGTTGCTGAACAATTGAATCACTTGCAAAAATAGCTAAATTTTTAAGTCTAAAAAACAAAATATGAACTCAATTTAAAAGACAACCCAAGGGTTGTCTTTTTTCTTGGCTAAACGTCTAGGAAAACCAGTTTAATAGCTCTTTAAATTACGAGTTTTCAAATAATTACACCTTTGAATATTCGCGTAGCAGGACTCATTTAATTCTTAAAAATTTCGATAAGAGAGTGTCCAAATTTTAAGGAGCCATCAAATGTCCATCGTGAAGTCGTATTTTAAAGGTATCAAAGGAAAACTACTAATTTCTGGATTAATTCCACTTGTGGGTTTTCTGATCGTGTCTGTTTCGTCTTATGTAAGTCAGGTGAGTTTGCTAAAAATTATTAGCTATTCTAATGAAGTATTGATTCCAAATATTAAATCGAACCTAGAGATGGGGCAATCGCGCATTCGATTTAATCTTCATATGACTGCAGCTTTGCTAGCTTCTGAAGATCCTAAAGAATATGAATTCCGAAAAACTTCGATGAAATCAGCTATTGAAGAGTTTGAGACGGCATACAAAAGCTATAATTCGACGCCATTCCTTCCAGCTGAAGAAATTTTGCATGATAAAAATAAAGATGATATTCAATTTTTTATTGTTGAAATGAAAAAGGTCGCCGATCTCTTTGAAAAAGGTGATGCGGCAAGTATTGCTGAAGCAAAAGTCTTTATTAAAGGTGAGTTTGATAAGTACAATCAAATTGTACGAGATTACAGTAGAGATGTCGTGAAGCTTTACGATGAGGAAATGAAAGCAAACACAGTTATATCTTCTGAAACAGAGGCTAGCAGCAAGAAAACTTTATTACTATCTTCGGTGATCGCTTTATTCCTTACATTTGCATCTTTGATTTATACAGGCCACAACTTAGTCAAAGAAGTTGGAAGCATATCGAATCAGTTGAATGAAAACAGTGATGTGACATTCGAAGCAATTAAACAACTTAAGTTAGCGGGCGAGAGTTTATCTCACAGTGCTACTGAAACGGCGTCTTCTCTTGAAGAGACAGTCGCTTCATTAGAAGAACTTGCTTCTATGGTTAAAATGAATTCAGACAATGCCAAGCAAGCTGCGGTTCTTTCTAATACTTCAAAAGAAGCTGCTGAGTCTGGACAGCATGAAATTAAAAGCTTGATTGAATCAATGGCGAAAATTTCAACTTCTTCAAAGAAAATTGAAGAGATCATTACAGTTATTGATGATATCGCCTTCCAAACGAATTTATTGGCACTTAATGCTGCAGTTGAGGCGGCAAGAGCCGGTGAGCAAGGTAAAGGTTTTGCAGTTGTTGCGGATGCTGTGCGTGCACTAGCACAACGAAGTGCTTCATCTGCCAAAGATATCTCTACTCTAATCAAAGATTCAGTTTCTTTGATTGATGAGGGAAGCAAGTCTGCTGATCGCAGTGGTGAATCATTGCATTCGATTGTGAGCTCTATCAAAAAAGTAGCTGATCTTAATAATGAAATTGCGGCAGCTAGTTCTGAGCAATCGACGGGAATTCAGCAAATCAATCAGGCAATGAATTTAGTAGATCAGTCTTCACAAACAAATGCAGCTTCTGCCGAAGAAATCGCAGCGACAAGCACAGATATCTCTCAGCTAACAGATAAAACAAGATCTCTAGCTGTAGATTTAAGTATCGCAGTTATCGGGTCTGCAGATGTTAAGTCAACACCTGTGACAACGACTTCAAAAAGAGAAAAAGTAAATTCTACGCCGGTTTCTACAAAAACAAATTTTAAAAAACCTGTGCATAAAACTGAATTTAAAACAGCGAAGCTTGAAAATAAAGACTTAGAAAAAAAGACGACAAATTCTTCAGATAAAGATTTTGAAGATATGCTGCCACTGGACTAGTTCCAGATAGCTTAAAATGAAATAAAAAAGGGGACTCTTTGTAGAGTCCCCTTTTGTTTTTTAATAGTTTATTTTGCAAGAGTCAGAGGAACTAAATCCACAGCAAATCGAGCATTTTCTCTGTATTCGTATTGTACGTCGCCAGAAAGTTTTACGGAATTGTTTTCCGGATCATAAGCCCAACCGCCCTTAGTTTTGTTAGGGATGATTTGGCCGCCGCCTTTTGCTAGTACATCAGGAGTGCCGTATCTTACGCGAACTTGTAGCGTTCCATCAGTTTCAACACGGGGACGTTGGCTTAGGAAAATTTCTTTGGCCAAAGTTTTAATCGTAATATTGTCACCAATTTTGCCAAGGT
>JBHIVS010000230.1:0-4430 GCA_041987885.1 Pseudobdellovibrionaceae bacterium
ATGCTTAGAACAAGATGTACCCATCAAGGACGATAAAAGAATATAATTTGAAACAGCCAACAACCACATGCTAAACGCAATAAAAACACTGAGGCAAAGAGAAGAGTCGTTCTTCGATCATTATAAGAGTGATGCTATAGCTGCATTCGGAAGTGAAGAAAAAGTATAAAATCAATTGAAAATGTCCAATGCAACAAAATTCAATGATAGGAATTTCAGAAAATCAAAGATTAAATTATGAAGCTTCAGCGTCTGTGGAGTCTGCAAAAATTGCGTTGGCTGCCAACGGTAGAGATTTAATTTTAACGGTTAGAATTTATGAAAACGGCTTAGTGGCGACTTATAATTTAGTGGGATCAAAAAATGGATCTCTTTCAAAAGTTCGCCGTGCTAACGGAGAAATTTCTAGTGGATCAAGATCCATAGAAGCAACTGCTCGTTGTATGGATGCAGATGGTGGCTGCCAAGTTGTTTTCACTCGAATTAAAATCGGTGAAAGTCCAAATGCAGGGATTATTAATATCGTTTTCAGAAATACCAAAGCTGATTTGTATTTCAAATTGCCAGGTCGCAATTCTGGAAATCCAGATTATCTAAAATTTAGAGAAATGACTTACAATACCATTCAAAAGAATTTTTCTATGAATCGTGTGAAGCAATTACGTTTTGCTTCGTATGAAGTAGTAAATGGTAAATCTGGTTTTGCCGTAATGATGAAAACATATCACGGTGAATTGATGGCATTTTCGGGGGCGTTGTTGGCTCCTGATTATGGGACTCGTTTGAATTTGAAACTTAATAAAGGCGGCAGCGTTCGTGATGATATGTTAGATACTGTGTTAACTAGCAATTCTAGTTACAGATATTCTAATAATATCTCAGAGGCTGCTTTGATCGGAAATAATGGTTTGGGCCAAGTTGAGCTTGAATTCACGGTGGCGGCAAAATCTGGATATTATCAAGATAAGTTCTCAATCGTGTTCATGAGAGCTCCAAAAGCTTTGAGATCTTTGGAATAGTTCTAAATTTTAAGCAAAATATCTGTCGAAGTGAGGGAGTTCTGGTAAAGGACTCCCTTATTTTTTTGCGCTTCGCGAAAACCGAGGGGGTGTTTGGGCAAATCCTCTTGTTTTGGCTGCCTAAATCATGTGAACTAGATAGGCGCAAAGGAGACTATTTCGATGCAACAATCACAGCCAGAGTTTCGTAAAGGCAAAGAAATATCAAAGGGTTCCAACACAGCACCCTTGCTTTCTGATTATATGAATTACCGCCAATATTTGGAGGACTTCTATCAGTATAAACGTAGAGCCTCTAAAGGTGCGTTGAGAGCTTACACTTACGCAGTGTTTTCAGCAGCGGCGAATATTAAATCACCTAATTATTTAAAAATGATTATCGAAGGAAAAAGAAATCTTTCTGACGATATGATTTTAAAATTCAGTCGTGCTTTAGGTTTAATGAAAGAACAAACTGACGAGTTCCGTTTGTTAGTTCATTACACTCAAGCGATGGATCCTGCTGAACGTAATATGTATCTTAAAAATTTGAGCGAGCACCGCGTGGCTAGCAAGCTTAAATCAGGAGAAATCGATCGCCGTACTTGGGAAAAAGTTCCTAATTGGGTGACTTGGATCGTTTACGCAATGATCGACCAAGAAGGTGTTCAGTTTGATACTAAAACTTTAAAACGCCTTTTGCGTGGTAAAGCTTCTGAAGATGAAATTGAAACAGCTCTTAAAACATTAATCAGCACGGGTGATATTGCTCGCGATGAAGTTACTGGCGAAATCAAAAAAGCTCGTAATTTGACAGAGTCCCCTGAAGAAATTCCGGTGGCTTTGGTTCGTAAGCTTCAATCGCAGTTGATGTATTTGGGCTTAGAGTCTTTGTATCAAGATCAACCGACAGAGCGTGAGTTTGGTTCATTAACATTGTCTTTAACTAAGCAAGAGTTCGAAGAAATCAAATTTAAGCTTCGTCAAATGCGTAAGTCTTTACACAAAGACAACTCTATTTCCCGCATGAAACAAAAGGGCGAGAGAGTTTACCAATTGAATCTGCAATTATTCCCAGTAACAAGCGCTGTGGATGAAAAAGACAAAGCCTTAGCAGGTGAGCATCCAGTAATGCCAAAACCCGTTGATAATCCCATTGCAGCAACAGTTGCTGCGATGAAAGATCAAACAACGAACTCGCGCACTAACGTGAGCAACCTTGCTGCTTCGGCGGCTGAGTTTGCGGATTTGTTTAGATAGTTTTTTAGAACAAATTTAAAAAATGAGATGCCTCTAGGTTTAAAAACTAGGGGCTTTTTTGTATCCAAAATGCTTTCAAAACAGGCAGTTATATTACAGCCGTGAAATGTGATAATTTATTCTATTTATTTAAGAAACTTAAATTTTGGAGTCAAAAAGGCCCCAATTTTAGTCACACATTGTGGATAACTCTGTGGATTATACCCATAAATGGTGGATATCTCTTAGAATTGGCGAAAATTGTTACTTGCTAACGTTAAGAACTTGTTAGGATTCGGGGGCATTTTGCATACATTTTTGATGCAGATCTTAATATAAAGTCATTGAATTCAATCCCCAAAATAAGCAAGTATTAACGATTTTCATTTTACTGATAATAGGTCAGAATGAAGACGTAATGTGAATCATCAACTTGGGGGCGTACTGGCTTCGACGTGGGTGCTGAAGCATAAGGAGCATACCGGGGAGTATGAGGACCTCGATAAAAACATACACTTTGTAATTGGCAACGATTACGCACTTGCAGCTTAATTGACTGCACGATCTACCTTGAGGTGGTTGCGCTCTTGGATAGATTGTCATTTAGTGACCTCGGCGTGTTGGGTTTTCTCCAGCAGACTCGCTTAAAACTACTGGGGGAAAGGCCTGAGGAATTTTGTCGGTGGAAGTCCAAGGGCCAATTAAAACACTGACTAAGTATGTAGCGCCTTATCGTGGATCATTTGCGGACGGGGGTTCAATTCCCCCCGCCTCCACCAAATTGGACGCTCTGTCAATGCGAACAGAACATCCAACGGTTTTTTGTAATCATATCGCATAGTTTTGTTAGTCAGGGTGCAGTTGGATAATACCAACTTCGCCAATCTGACTTTCTCTAGTTCAAGTCCACTTAAGTGCATGAAATCATAAGCTTTGCGAAAAAGTTGGATGATGCTTGCTGAAACCTTAATGGAATTTAAGTCCGTAGTATTTATAGAGCTTAAATCAATTTGGATTTCCTCAAGAATTTGCTTTGGGACCCTGACTGCTGCTTCATATTCTTTCTCTGTTAACAAACCTTGGGTTTTGAGTTCGCTTAATCTATGAAGGCGTTCCTTCAACTCCTGACGAGCCTGCTCGGACTTGTTTTCTAAGTTGCCCGCGCAAAGGGCCGCCTTATCTATTTGGCCCTCCAAAAGACGTATAAAAGCGTCCGTTGCTTTCGGAGTCCATCTTGTGAAAGGTTCAAAGGCAAACACAAGTTGTTTGAACAAGTCTTCTTCATTCACTCTCTTTTTGTATTCCTCGCACTTACTATTAGCGCAGCGATAATAAGTATATCTTCTGCCATTAGATTTCACGACAGTCTCACCAGTAACTGAATGATGACATTCACCACACTTCAGAAAACCCATAAATGGCTTTATAACAGTACCCTTCCTGGTTGATTTATATTGCTGAGCTCTAATTCCACGTATTTTCTGGCAAGAATCAAAGAGTTCCTTGTTAATGATAGGCTGATGGTTTCCTTGATGAAGCTGTCCCTTGATTCTCATTACTCCATAGTAGAACGGATTTGAGAGAACTGTTTCAATAAGTCTTTTTGTGCAACTTCTTTCAGCAAATATATTTTGACCTTGTAACTTGTTCTTTACATATTCGGCCAATACTTGATAGGTGTAGTTTCCCGTCGCATAGAGATTAAAAATCTCTTGCACGAGATTAGCTTCAACCTCATCTACCTCGATCGTAGCGCGCCCTTTGTCTCGAGAATTCTTATATCCAAACGGAGCTAGACCATTCCAATACCCATTTGTGGTTCTCTGGTTAAGACCTTTGTAGATTTCAGACTTTAAATTATCGATGTAATACTTCGCCATTACTGTGCCGAGGTAGAATCTGAATTTTTCTTGAGGTGGTGAATGAGAATCAATCACCAGATTTTCCCTAGTAAAGTGAAACTTTACATCATGTTGATCTACTAACTCTTCGAGCTTCGATGCAGATTTAATCCCTCTCACAGCACGATCTACTTTGTCGAAGATCACATTTCTAACTTCATGCTGTTTTACGAAATCAATCATCTCATCAAAAATCTTGCGTTGATCTTCCTTGGAGGCACTCTCTTGATGTTTCCACTGCCTAATAACTTTCAGGCTATGCTGTTTTGCGTATTGGGTTGCCAGTTCTGTT
>JBHIVS010000231.1:0-4421 GCA_041987885.1 Pseudobdellovibrionaceae bacterium
GGCGGTGAAACAAAATTTGGTGTGGCGAAAAACGCCAATACTGATCTGAATATCACTGGATTGACATGGACCGAAGCAAAGCAGCGTTATTTTGAGAGATACTGGTTGCAGGGTGGATGTCATCTCCTGCCACCGCGTGTTGCCATCCTTCATTTTGATGGATGCGTCAATCACGGTGTCGGTAGAGCTTCAAGATTCCTGCAAGAAGCGGTTGGCGCAAAACCTGTGGACGGTCAAGTTGGGCCAGGAACAGCTAGAGCTGTCAGGGCGATGAACGAGTTCGACGTCTGCAGAATCGTTTGCGACCGCAGAGAAAAGTTCTACCGTGATATTGTGGCAACCAATCCCTCGCAAGCAAAATTTCTTGCTGGGTGGCTTCGCCGCATCAACGAAATTCGTGATTTCGTCAGGGGTCCTCTCTCCTAAAATCCACATCCCGAGCCCACACCCAAGTGGCATAGGGAGCGTCTTTATTTAAAATGTAACTCTTATGGACGAATTCTCAGCACCAATGCAGAGGGACACTGACCCTCCTCGGGTGTTCAGTACGGTAACAGCTAGAGCTGTTTCGTATAACATGGATTTTGTGGAGTATCTAATTGGGCAGGAAGTGACGAGGCGAGCTGCGGCAGGATATGCCGCGATGACGTTAGATGAACTGGCTGACTTTAAAAGACAGCTGATTGCTCTAGCGATTATTCAGCAAAATCCAGAAGCAGCAATAGCCCTTAGATCTACGAGAACACCAACTACGGTAGCCGTTCCAACAATTCGACAACAATTAAACGGATGAATACAGATATGATAGTCAACAAGCGAGACGGGTCTAAAGAAAAATTCGATCTTGCAAAGTGGCAAGCACATATTGCCAAAGTGTGTGAGGGTATTGCAGACGTAAGCCCATCAATGATTGAGATCGCAGCACGCGCTCAATTCACTGATGGTATGACGACAAAGGAACTTGATTCCATTGCTCTCAAATCCATGGTCAACCTCATTGACGAAGAGCTGAATCCAGACGTCGGCAATGTGAACTATCAGTACGTGGCTGGCAGGCAGCGAATCACCATGCTGCGAAAGGACGTGTTTGGGTCGTACACTCCACCTCGTCTTTATGATGTTGTGAAGCGCAACGTAGAAGTGCACGAGCTTTACACGCCTGATCTTCTTACTTGGTACACTGAAGCAGAGTGGGACCAAATGGAAAAGTTCGTCGATCACACGAAAGACGAAGACCTTCCTTATGCTGCAGTAGAACAACTGATTGAAAAATATCTGGTGCGTAACCGGGCGACAGGTCAGATTGTTGAAACCCCACAGATTAGATACATCATTGATGCTGCCACCGCCTTCCACGCCGAAAAGAAAGATCGGATGAAGTATGTGCGCGATTTTTACAATGCGGCTTCTGATGGTGACTTCACGCTCTCTACACCTGTGCTAGCTGGTCTCGGCACAAAGACGAAGCAGTTCAGTTCATGTGTCCTTCTTCGTTCTGACGACGACCTCGATTCCATCTTTGACACTGGTAAGATCATGGCCAACTATGCCGCAAAGCGTGCTGGGATTGGTCTTGAGTTTGGCCGTATGCGGCCTCTGGGTGCACCCATCCGTAAAGGCGAGGTCATGCACACGGGTATTCTGCCATTCTTGAAGAAATGGTTTGGGGACCTGCGTTCTTGCTCGCAAGGCGGCATTCGAAACGCATCAGCAACTGTAAACTTCCCCATCTGGCACTATCAGTTCGACGACTACATTGTTCTGAAGAACAACAAAGGAACTGAAGAATCACGCGTGCGTCAAATCGATTATTGCGTTGTTATGAGCAAGTTGTTCTGGCGTCGTTATCGTGAGCGTGGTGTTATTACGTTCTTCGATCCGAATGAAGTTCCAGAGCTGTATGAAGCTTTCTACCGCGACATCAAGAAGTTTGAAGAGCTGTATGTTGCTTATGAAAAGCGAACTGATCTGCGTAAGAAGCAGGAGTCAGCCGAGCGCGTCATCCGCGAATGGATGGTCGTCGAACGTAGTGAGACTGGCCGAATCTATCTTCTGAACATTGACAACGTTCAGTCTCAAGGTCCGTTCAATACACTGGAAACTCCCGTTTACCAGACAAATCTGTGTACTGAAATCATGCTTCCGACAGAAGCGATCGGTAAGTTCAAACTAAGCACGGTCACTGTCGCGGCAAAGAATGTAGTGACATACTTGACGAACCTTCCGCGTCACCTGTCGTCGCCTCGTGTCGTCGAGCAAACTGCCGATGAGTACAAGATCGAGGTCAAGGAAGACACAGGTAGAATCGCGCTGTGTACTCTTGGTTCGGTAAACTGGGGAGCCTTCCGCCATCCAGAAGAAATGCGCCGCTCGGTTCGTTTGCTGCACCGCGCCCTGCACAACATCCTGCAGTATCAGGATTTCCTCTCAGTTCATTCAGAACTGCACAATAAGGAATACGAACCATTGGGTATTGGCGTTACTAACTTGGCCTACTGGCACGCTAAACGCAAGCTGAAGTACGGTGAGCGTGAGTCACTGGCTGAAGTAAAGCGTTGGATGGAACACCAGGCGTTCTACCTTACAGAGGCCAGTGTGGATCTTGCCAAGGAGAAGGGTCCTTGTGAGATGTCCTCGAAGACCCGATACGGTCAAGGTAAGTTCCCATGGGAACTCCGCGCTGAGGGGGTCAATGAGCTGACTGATTTCACACCTTCTGAAGATCTTGATTGGGAGAATCTGCGGTCTAAAATGCTGAAGTACGGCGTCAGAAACGCAACTCTTATGGCAATTGCGCCAGTGGAATCTTCTTCAGTGGTGTTGAACTCCACTAATGGTATCAACCTCGTGAAGCAGTTGATTGTCACTAAGCGATCAAAAGCCGGCGACTTTGTCCAAGTGGTTCCTGAGTACAGAAAACTGAAGAATCATTATCAGCTGTTGTGGGATCAGCCAGATTGCGTAAACTACATCAAGACTGTTGCGGTTCTTCAGGCCTTCGTTGATCAAGGGATTTCCGCAGATACCTTCTACTCGCCTCGATATTTCGCGGATGGCAAGGTGGACGTCAACGTGGTTATTAGAAATTTGATGTTGGCCGCACATTGGGGCGTTAAGTCTTTCTACTACCACCTGGTTGAGAAGCAAGCTGCGCTTGAAGCAGTTAAATCTGAGAAACCTGTTGAACAACCAGCGGTTGAAGAATCTGACAAAGCCGCAGAAGGTGAAGAGTATTGCGAAAGTTGCGTACTATAAAGAGGCGATTTGAATTTAGGGTTCTTGAGTGTAAGTGCCGTCATTGTTGCGTCACGGAGGGAGACAGAAGGCTCTCCCTCCTAAACAAAAAGTTTCGCTTAAGAGGCCCTAAATTTAGAATTAAGACTTTACCGAAGTATAAAAAGAGAAAAGACCGTGTCTTCCTCGTTCGTTGATCAAAACCGAGTGTTGTAAATGAGCAAACTAGATTTTTCTAAACAAACAAATTACGGGTCTCGTAAGATGTTCCTGGACCCTGCGGGCCCAGTGACCATTCAACGGTATGACGACTTCGCTTATCCAAAGCTTGACAAGTTTACAAAAACGCAGCGCGGAGCTATTTGGGTTCCAGACGAAGTGACCTTGACCAAAGATAAGATCGACTTCGCAAAAGTGGATGAAGCGACGCGACACATCTTTACCCAAAACTTACTGCGTCAGACCGCACTTGATTCTATTCAAGGCCGCGCGCCCGTTCAAATCTTCACACCAGTGTGTTCAGTTCCAGAAATTGAAGCATGGGTGCAATGGTGGTCGGCGTTTGAGCAGATTCACAGTGAGTCGTATTCGCACATCATTCGTAACATCTACCAGATGCCGACTGAGCAATTCAACGCAATCCACGATACAGCTGAAGTGGTTAGCATGCTGTCAGGCATTGATAAGTACTATCACGCCCTTCACATCTTGAATTGTAAGCGTGAAGTTGGTATTGAGGTGAGTGAGCACGAAATGATCAAAGCGATCTATCTGGCTCTTGTCGCATCCTATGGTCTTGAAGCAATTCGGTTCATGGTGTCGTTCAGTACATCTCTCGGCATGGTGGAGAACAAGATCTTCATCGGTAATGGGAACATTATCAGCCTTATTCTCGCCGATGAGCTGCTACATACTGACGCAACTGCGTATATTCTCAACACTATCGTAAAGGACGACGCACGATTCCGTCAAGTTAAAGAATAGTGTAAGCAAGAAGTCCTTGATATGCTGGTGGCTGTGCGTGATGAAGAACACCGTTGGGCAAAGCACCAGTTCAAGAAAGGCACGTGCTTAGGGCTGAACGAAAAAATCATGTGCAACCATGTAGATTGGACGGCGCAGTTCCGTTTCAAGGAAATCGGCGTCAAGTTTGACGCTGGCATTAAGTCTCCGCCCCTGCCTTGGTT
>JBHIVS010000232.1:0-4414 GCA_041987885.1 Pseudobdellovibrionaceae bacterium
GCTTCGAGCCAAGGGCGCAGAAGCGTCGGCGAGGACTTCAACTTTAAAGATCTCTATTTCTAGTTTTTGGAAGTAGCAATCAGCTTCCTTAAAAACAAAGGACCCGTCTTACTTTTAACAAAGGAATTAGATTTCGATCCCTAAGCAGATGCTCCAAATGAGGCTGATGAGGACAATCAAAGCTAGTAGAGCTAAGGATTTTTCTTTAGATTTTATAAATAAATAGAAGGTCATTGCTACTCTTAGAATTGGCAATGAAACCAAGATCATTAAGCCTGCATAGGAAATTAACTTTCCTTTGTCGCCGAAAAATATGGCCCATTGCAGGGACTCATACAAACTCATCGGCTGATAAGTTGTGTAGGCATCTAGTTGGTTGCCATTTTTATATAACATCCAAACCCAGCCCCAAAATAAAAATACTCCGGCCCAAATGACTCCTCTGCGAAGTAAAAAACTGATTTTTGCTTCGACTTGCTCTATTGAGCTGGTCGATAAATTATCATTGGAATTTGCCGCTGTTTTTGTTTCCACAGTCATTAGCGAACTCCTTTGATGATCATTTGAATTGCAACGACCATCAAGACGACCACAAATATTTTACGAATAATCGCAGGAGACATCTTCGTCATTACTTTTGCACCGAAAAAAGATCCTACGATAATTCCCAACGCAACCGGAGCTGCAATTTCTGGAATTATATCACCCTTCATTAAAAAGGCTCCTGCACTGGCTGAGGCAGTTACACCGATCATGAAATTAGACGTTGCAGATGATACCTTCAAAGGCAATTTCATCGCTCCATCCATCGCCAAAACTTTGAAAATACCGCTGCCAATACCTAATACGGCAGATAAGATTCCCGCTGCATACATAACAGCCAATCCCACAGGGACCTGTGCAACTTTATACGCAACCATTGAATTACCAACAGGATAAGAACTATTTAAGCTTAAATAATCAGCCCACGGATGGGCCTCATGCGAAGTCGATTCTTCGCGTTTTCTCAACATCATAATCGCAGAAAACATTAAAAATACGGCGAATAAAATATAAAGCCATTGAGATTTTAAATAAGTCGAAATCAAAAAGCCAGTAATTGCCCCTGCCACAGTGCCAATTTCTAAAAATACAGCTAGTCGAATATTGGTTAAATGATCTTTGATAAAACTGGCCGCTGCCCCCGAAGAGGTCGCAACAATGCTGACTAAACTTGCTGCGATGGCATACCTGATATCAATGTGAAAAAACAAGGTCAGCACAGGAACTAAAATAATTCCTCCACCCAGACCAAGGAGAGCCCCAAGAAAGCCCGCACCAATAGCAACTACCAATAAAATCAACTCAGACATGATGAAAATTCAACCTACTGCTTGGTAGCAGGAGAAGGAACTGATGGTGTCTCCGAGGCATTTGAATCTACTGCTTCACCTTGAGTTTCTACCTTAGGATCATTAGGAACCTGAACAGGCTCCGCAGACGGAATCGAAGGTTTCATTCCCGAAGGGCAATCACGCAAACCAATTAAACGTGCTCCAAAAAAAGTCCCACGACGACGCAAATCCCAAGGTGGATATGGCAAAAATACTGACTCAGCACACTGACCTGGGGCTACAACAGCCCATTGCCTATCTTCAGATTTTGCCGTATAGATTTCACCAGTCTCAGCATCCCTAATTGCAATCGCAAAAGAGAAAACCTCAGAGGTAATTGTGTCCTTCGCTCTTGTCATAAGAGCTACTGGTAACTCTACAGATTTAACACTTACTATCTCGCCCTTAATCGTTTTAGAGAATATGAGGCTATAATTTGCTACAACCAAATACCCAAGAACCACGATAAGAACAAAACTCAGAATAGAAACTAAAACTTTTTTAATTTTTGCCATGACCTACAATTATCCAATCCCATTTTTGGGTCAAACCAAAACACTTAACGCCTAAAGTAAAGACCCTCTCATTTTTAGCTAAAATTTGCCATAAAGTCAGTTCTTGGCGTACAATTAACGAGAATTAGGAGTTACAGACATGTTTGTACTGATTGCATGCACATTGGGTGGTTTGATTGCCGGCGGAGGGTTGGGTGTTTTAGCACACAATTATTCGCGCAATCGTCTTATCAGACTTGCCAAAGATGAAGCCCAAGACATTATTGATGAAGCTAAAGCTCACGTAGACTTAAAAAATCTGGAAGAAAAAGAACGTATTCAAGAAATTGAAATGGAGCTTTGGACAAAGGTTGAGCCAGAAATGCTAAAAGTTGAAGGTCGTATCGAAGATCTTCAAGAAATAGCTACAGAAAAAAAAGAAAAAGCAGATGCTATCGTTGCTGAAGAAAAAAAGAAACTTCAAGAAAAAGAAAAAGACATTCGCCAACAAGAAACAAACTTAAAAAAACTTCAAAGCGATGTTCAAAAAGTCAGCGACCTAAAAGATGAAAAAAACAATCAACTTGTAGAAAAACTAACTGAAAAACTATCTACAACGAAAGATGAGTTTAAAAATACTTTAAAAATTCAACTCGAAGAAGAAGCAGCACGCACAGCCGCACGTCTAGCACAAGAAATCGAATCCGATGCTAAGGAGTATGCAGAATCTGATGCAAAGCGAATTCTAAGTTTAGTCATTGACCGTTTTGCTCGTCCCTATTGCCCAGAAAGAGGCATTGGCGCTGTCAATTTCCCAGACGTTCATGTCAGAAAACTTTTTTGCGATCCCGAAGGACTTAATATCAAAACAACTCAAGAAGTCTGTGGTTGTGACATTGTCGTTCAAGAAGGTTTTGACATGGTCGGAGTTGCCGGCTTTGACCCCGTTCGCAGGGAACTCACTCGCCGAACTTTAGAAAGAATTTTTAAAGAGCGTAAATCTATCACTCCAGATTTCATTAGAAAAATTGCTGAAAACCAAAAGAAAGAACTCTTCAAAAATATTAAGCATGATGGTGATCAATTAGCAAAAGAACTTAAACTTGAAGGTTTACACCCTGAAGTTCGCCAGATGATGGGGTCTCTTAGATACAGATATTCTTTCACGCAAAATCAATACTTCCACTGCGGTGAAGTAGGCTGGTTAGCAGGCTTAATAGGTGCAGAATTAGGCTTAGATACTAAAAAAGCTCGCCGCATAGGTATGCTTCACGACATTGGTAAATCTATGGATCACACCATGGATGGAGGACATGCTGTGATCGGAGCTGACTTTATTCAAGCACGCGGAGAAAAAGACGACGTCGTTCATGCAGTCAAAGCCCATCACTTTGACGAACAACCAAACTCGGACTTGGCATTTATTCTGATTGCCGCCGATGCTATTTCTGGCGCACGCCCAGGCGCTCGTCGCTCAACAATTGAGTCCTACAACCAAAAAGTATCTGAACTTCAAGATATTGCGCGTAGCTTTGATGGAGTTACTGATTGCTATGTGCTTAGTGGTGGCCGCGAATGCCGCGTGATGGTTAACGGTAAAAAGATAGATGACACACAGGCCTTAGAAATCTCGAAAAACATCGCACACCGAATTGAAGAAGAATGCAGCTACCCAGGATCTATTAAAGTTGTTGTGGTGCGTGAAACCCTTGTCACAGAACAAACTCGCAAAGAACTTGCGTAACAACAATGGGACTTTTTGTTAAAGTTTCTTCATAAATGGAGTTTTTGCAGCGGAATAACATTTTTTGAGTTCAAATAATACATGGAATAACCGATGGGAGTTCACATGTTAGAGCATTCAAATAAAGAGCCTCAACTGCAAAAACAATTTTCAAGAAGCATTTTAGTTATTGATGATTCCATTGATTCCATTCGCATCATGAATCACATTTTGGATCAGCATAAATGCAATGTCACAATGAGTTTCGATGGTGAAGATGCCATTCCTCTTTTAATTTCGAATCACTACGATTTAGTCATTCTAGATTGGCAAATGCCACAGATGGGCGGTAGAGAAACTCTACTGCTTATGGATAGACTGATGGAAGAAAGAAAATTTCGCCCCAAACGCCCTATTCCCGTTGTCATTTACACTGGAACAGAAAAAGAACTTTTAGATTTACCGCATGTCAGTCATTTTGAGTACATCGGCTTCATTAGCAAAGATCAACCCTATAAACAAATGATGCTAAACCTCCAATCCGTCTTAAAAGCGATTTGAGCTGTTTTTGCATTGCAGCTTTCTTTTCCATAGGGCTCTATCTTATTATAGAGACCTATGGACCCAGACCCTTTAAAAGTTATTCGCTACAGTAGGTTCAGATGATCAGTCTATTAATTGTGATCGTCTGTTTAACTCTCAACATGTTACTCTCAGGATCAGAAATGGCATTCGTGACGGTCAACCGTCAGGAACTAAGAGCCAAAGCAAAAAAAAGCAGATCTGCTCGCTATTTGCTAAAGCTAAAAACAAATCCAGAGAGA
>JBHIVS010000233.1:0-4359 GCA_041987885.1 Pseudobdellovibrionaceae bacterium
TTTAGTCTATCACAAAGCCCGGCATAATTGAGCCGGGCCTCATCAGGCGGTTCTGCGAAACGGTTTTTCGTCTCTATAATCACGATCAGGAGCGTCTAGGTGTGTCAACAGTTCAGCAACCAGTTCTGAGCGTTGAACGTCACCGTGTGTAAACTCAATCACATTAATCATGTTTGACTTGCCGCGAAGCCTACGCTGGATCCATGAAAGTCCGTTTTCGCCACCAAACTCAGAAAGAGTTCTAGCCTCTAAGTCGCATTGTGATGGGTCGCCATTCACAACGAATGTGCTGTAGTTACCCGCGCGAGTAACGAACAACTTCATTTGCGTAGGCGTTGTGTTTTGCGCTTCGTCTAGAATCACGAAGCAATTGTTGAATGTTCGGCCTCGCATGTAGGCGAGTGGAGCGAACTCAACCTTGCCAGTCTCGATAAGCTTTTTGGCCATCGTGACCCCAACAAGTTCTTCCATAGCGTCTAACAAAGGACGCAGATATGGACTGATTTTTTCCTCGAAAGTTCCAGGAAGGAACCCAAGATTTTCACCAGCCTCGCAAATTGGTCTTGTGAGAACAATTTTTGAAACCTCATTAGATAGCAGTTTGTCAATCGCCACTGCCATCGCCAAGAATGATTTTCCTGAACCAGCCAACCCGACCCCAATAGTCAATGGTGATTCATTCAGAGACTCAAGATAAAGGGCTTGAGCTGTCGTGTTTGGTTGTGGTCTAAATTTCAAACGAATAACTTTTGTGCTTTCTTCGTTGATTGGTTGAGGGTACTTCTGACGAGAGTTTGCGAGCTTACGACCCATGTGATCCTCCTACAGGACTGGGTGTGATTAGTTAAACACATGGATTTGACTCCATGCAGCTTGTTGGCAACAGAGGGGCGGTAGGAAGGTGTTGTGCGGCGCAAAGGCTCGCACCCATTAGTAGGAAAATGCCCGTGATGCCCTCGTTCACGCAGGGATAACGCGTTAGAGAGACGGTACTTGGCAGCATTACTGCTTGCCCAACACAAAATTTACCCATGCGCTAAAGTCGGCGTTTTTATCGTGCAGCATGCACTCTCCAACTTTAATGCAGGTCAACAAGTACGATGCCAGCTTAACCTGTTCTTCAGGTGACAAGGCTTGCATTGAGCTTTTGACTTCGGTAGACGTGGCGTTTGTGTTGAATGAGAAGGGAGTTTCTAAATGTAAGTCGACCGACTTAAGACCATTCTTAAAGAACTCAGAAAGATGGCCAAGAACAAATAGTTGGTATGGATTAGTCACACCACCTGCATTTACAATCTCTTGCAGAGTCAAATCTACAAGCATATTGCTGTGTTTAGTGTTGCAACCAAGTTCGCTTTCTGCGATGACAGTGCGGTGAAGATCCATATTTGCTCTTCTGTATATGTTGTGATGTCGTATTTAGCTGTTATTTTTTGTCGGCACCGGTCTATAAGTATCTTTGTAAACCTAAAAGGAGCAAAGTATGAGTGATTATTGGGTTGACGCGCCTAGAGTGGAAATACCACCGGCCAGTGCTTGGAGTGGTATGACTTTTACGCAACTGTTAGAAGTCAAAACGCAACTGCTTGACAAAATCTATATGGCAAGGGGTAAACCCGCGTACCTACAACCGCTGAATAAAGCATTGGCACAGTTAGAAGTGCTTCTTTCACAGAAAATGTCAGATCCACGCGGTGGAGCGTGATCTAAATAGACTGCCGTGCTGTTGACAGTCGACCAAGCCCGGCACCATCTTTTCAGTCGACGGAGAAATAAACATATGGCTTACACTCTCAAGTGGTATTCTAACGGCCTGCAATGGGCGCAAAAAGCTGACATCATTGTTAATGCAGGTTCAGTAGTCACAGACAAGGCGTCGATCGTCTTTACTGGTAAGGGCGCCGCCAACTATGGCAAGGCCCAGCAAGAAAACATGATGCACATGTTGGAGAATTTTGCTGGACCAACACCTCCACCAAAACCAACTGTTGGTCAAACATGGTTTGACACATTATCGTCATCACTCAAGGTTTGCAGTGACACCGTATCAAGTGGATCTGATTGGGTTGGATCATGGAAATCCTTGAACGGCACCCAAGTGACCAATGTTGGAGAATCCGCGCCTACAGCACCTGTTCTTGGAGACACGTGGTTTCAACGAACTGGTTCATCATCTGGTATTCTGTATGTTTACACAGGAATTGGTAGATATCCGCACACGAACTGGAATGCTGCCAATGTTGGATATTTTCCTTCAGCTAGCACCACACTCGGTATCAAGATCAATTACGATAGCATCTCGAATCAAAACTTTAGTGAAGCATACATCAGCGCTTTGGTCAATGGTCTTCAAAGCGATTCTGATGGAACTATTCTTATCAACGGCGAGACCGTGAGTGTTCCACGCGGTCGACTTTGCACTCAATTCCCAATCACAGATGCGTTTATTGTTTGGGACAGAACAGGTACGTTAACCAGCACTGTGGCTGGTGGCATAAATTTCTTCTCTGTTAGACAATTGGTTGACGGTACGTGGCAGTTTGATGACAACGCCAAGTGGGTCACTTTCACGCCATCTGCTGACATGTACGTTATTGGCGTAGTTAACGTTGCTGAACAAGATGACCAAACTGCACCTGGCATCCTGTCAGCGTCAATTTTCTCTGAGGCTTTAGATCTTCGCAAAGTTACCAACGTGCCGCCTGTAAAGGCAAGTGGCGCTATTGGTGGATGGGAACAAATTTACCCGCCTGTTGATGTCGCTGCGGGTCGCGAGGAATATGATTTTGTAGTTCAGCTTTTGTCTAACCTTATCGGCGACACAACAGCTTTTGGCGGTAGTGGTGCAATCGGAAAGTCTGTCAATAATCTTTCACCATTGAACACGCTTGATGCCAGCTTACAAGCTGCTTGGAAGGCTGGAGCCCCACGTGATTCAGTTGTTCTTCACGATGAATCCTTGCTGAACGCACTTAAAGTTGACGTGAACTCCAACGACTGGGACAACTTACTGGCCGCTGCAAGATATGCGGTGAATAGACTTGAACTACCACAGGGAATTGTTGACGACATTAGCGACATGCCTTTCGTCCAAGACGGCAGAACCCCACCATCACATCTGTTGAACATCAATCCTAATGGTGATGCTGATGCTGCCTTGTTGATCCCTTCTGACCGTCGCAAGATCAATCGCCACCGCGGTATTGGTCATATTACTCTTCAGCGCCTTTACCAAGAAACAGTGAACGTTCTTCGGGCTGCAATCCAAAATCGCTATATGCTAAAGGGCATTCAGGGTCTGTCTGGGGTGAATCGCAACTTCAGCAGCACTGTGTCAGTGTCAGAACATGTCTCGTTTGTCGCTAACGCATCAGGTACGCAGTTTGCCACAACATCAACAAACGGCGTGTCCTTCAACTTTGGAACTGCTGACGTTAACCTAGAAAGATTTTTCACAGCGGGACAGGCTATTGAAATCATTGTAAGAACGGCACCGGTAAACGCGTCTAAAACAACAGCTGACACTAACCTTGGCAACCTTGCCGCTCAGTTTGGTAGATTCAGAGTTACACAAGACTCTGTGTATGTCATGGACAACTCGGTATCACCTACAATGACGCAAGCGCGTCAATCAACCGGTTTTGCAGCTTGTACACCAGCTGGCGCAACATTGGCTTCAGCCTCAGTAGCTGGCGCTTCTTTTGTTCTTCGTGGACAGGCTACTTCTGGTAATGGAAACCTAAAGCTGAATCTTGATATTGTTGCGGGCGGCCCAACTACCGGTAATGTGTATGTTACTTGGAATTTGATCACCGACAACGAGCTATACGACGGTAACAAACGCGTATACCCAACACCTTTGTCTTATGCAGACCCTGCTGATAAGTTGGGGTCTTCTGGATTCGTTGTTGGCGCACCACCAGCTCAAACTCCTGTGACACCGCCCGCCCTCTCAACTGCGGTGACGGTCACTGGTAGATCATTGTCAATCGCTACTTCAGAAACCGCCGATGCCGGGGTCAAATTCACAGGTATTGGATTCAGAAACGATGGATACATTTATGAGGTGACAGCCGCCTCTGGAACTGGTGCCGCCCCAACAGTGAATATTGACAATACGGCAGGAAACTGGTTAGTTGGCAAGCCTTTGGCTACTACTGAAAGCGCCAAATACGAGATCAAGTTTGATGTTGTTAGCGGTACTGACAACCAAAATGACGCTTCTAAGTTCATTGGCACTGGACCTTGCATCCCAGGTACTTGGTACAACCTTGGAACTTCGCGAGAGTTTGGTCGCCAGATTCGTCTAAAACAGGCTGCAACGTCGGCTAACACTACGTTAACCTTCAAGGTCACAAT
>JBHIVS010000234.1:0-4339 GCA_041987885.1 Pseudobdellovibrionaceae bacterium
CTACGCATCCTTCATCCACGGAAATATCTGAGCAAGCTCTTAGAGAAAGGTTTGGGCTACCAGAATCACTTAGTCCAGCTATTGTGTCTACTTATCATATTTAGAGCATATTGCAATAATCTGTTTTTTATCTACATTTGTATTTCTGATTAATTAACTGGCTTAACGCACTCATTATTTAAATCCCGCCCCATATTTATCAAAGGATAAAAGCTAACAGTTCTAAGGTTTAAGGTCATTTCTTCAATCGTTGGCTTTTGCGTTATTTGTCCGCTTTCTGGGATATTCTCATTTTTAAAACCATTGATTGTAGATACCCAGAAAATTTAAAAATCAACCACCTTTGAATACATCAATCCGTCGTTCGATTTTTTGAAAACATATATCTTTTTACTGAGTCCAGAAAATCACCAACACAGGCCTCGATAATACAAGTATCCTTCAGATATTGCCATGACATTTTTAAATAAAAGCTCTAGCATCCTCTGACGGGGCAATTCCCCTAAAGGATAGGTTATTATGGCGTATACAACTCTGAAAACGTTCAATGTTTTAGGTTTTAAAAAATTCGTCTATAGCGAAGGCCTACATTGGCCCCTGTTTTTCAAATCATGGAAATACCTTTATAAAGAAATTTTCAAAAAACAGACCTATGCTTTTAAAACCAATAAAGCAGATCCTTTTATTATCGATTGTGGTGCAAACGTCGGATATGCAATTTTATATTTTAAAAAGCTATACCCTCAAAGCACGATCATTGGCTTTGAAGCCAATCCCTATGTTTTTGAAAAGCTCAATGATTGTGTGAAAATTAATAACTTTAAAAATACGTCTCTGCATAACTTTGCTCTAGCCGACCAAGACAATCAGCAAATTAGCTTTTACATCGATCATAACGGAGGCCTTGGCTCTTCAATTTTACAAAGACAAGGTCTCAAAGAAAAAGTGACCGTAAATACAGTTAAACTTAGCAACTATATTGACCGTCCCGTCGATTTTATAAAAATTGATATTGAAGGTGCTGAAAATATGGTCCTTCAAGATTTAGATAATGCAGATAAAATGAAGTTTTTGGAAAAAGGCGTGATCGAATTTCATTATGTCGAAGGAAACTCAATGGCTTTGACTCTTGAGATATTAGAAAAAAATAACCTAAAATATAAAATCAAATCTTGTGACAAAGACGCGGTTATTATTCGTTTTAAAAAACATGAATCCGGCAACCAAATCATTAAATAAGAATTCTGATCAAAAAATATAAATCTTTTTTTTAGCATAAAAGTAGAGTTATATTTTTCGAAAAAAGTTATACCTTTTTTCAAACTCAGACTCTAACATAGGCTTCACATGCTTGAAGCGAATATCGCCTTCCACTTCTTGCCACAAAACTTGTACTTTATCTGAAAATTTTTCTGTCATTTTTTTTAAAACATTCGTAAAAATATCAATTCTTTTTTCAAAACCAAGATCCTTTGCTAATAATTCAAAGTTTTTCAATTTTAACTTTGTGGAAAAGTTTTGACCACCAATTGAAAATGCGAATTCTTGAGACATATTTTTATAAATACTAGTGCTTAATAAATCATAAAGTGGTGCTAAAAATATTTTATTTTTACTGCGCACAAAAGACAAATTTTTAGAGTGCGAATCATTATTCCCAATTAGTAAATTGAACGATATCCACTTCAAAAAGATATCTAAATCGTTTAGCCGAAGATCTGAAATTCTATCAATCGCTCTATAATTTTGGATGATAGTCGGCCCCCCATCCTGTTCATATTTTTCAGCAGATGGATAGCCTTGCGCTTGGCATAAATCAAATTGATGAATTCGCTCAATTCTATTATTTCTGATTTTACGATCATACCGTTCAATTAAAAATAGAGGGTTCTCTTCCCCGATTAGAGATATATCTGGTATATCGAAATCACAAAGCTGTGCAAGTCGCATACATAAGTATTCATTCTGTACAGAATTTAAGACACCCGAAATTCTTGTAGGTGGTTTTAAAATATGTGTTGTTGGTCTTGCATCCGATGGCAAAAAAATTCGACCATCTTGAAAAATTACAGGAATTTTATCCTGCGCTCCAGCCAAAGAAAATCTGCCATTATGATTTGTTAAAGTATGAACATATAAGCTTTCTTTGTTCTCTATTACTTTATCAATTTCAGAATATTTAATTTCCTCTAAAGAGCCACTATAATTATCTTCTGGCGACTCTTCCATAGGTGTTATCTCTAGTGCCCCCGCACAATCTAAACCATAAGATTCCAAAAGCTGATATGGATCTTCAAAACTTCTCTTTAAAATCTGTTCAAAGATTCTAAGAGTATCCCCCTCTGGAAGTAGATTATCAAAATATGCTTTTGTCAGACGATTATTAAAAGATTCTTCCTGCAGAGGCATAGCCGGAGATAATGAAAAACTATTTTTATTATCTAACCACTTTCTTGAATATTGGAAACTTAAGGTATCATCTGATTTTTTACTTAAAATACCAACTTGGTTTTTTTCGAAAAAAATATGAAGAGGCTTTTTCATTTACCTTTAACCTTGATATAAATTTCGATATTACAAAGCTTCAAAATTTTCAAAAGTGTTGATAGTTTAATATCCGATTTTTGATTTTCAAAATTCAATACGGCATAT
This sequence comes from Pseudobdellovibrionaceae bacterium, assembly GCA_041987885.1. Taxonomy (GTDB): domain Bacteria; phylum Bdellovibrionota; class Bdellovibrionia; order Bdellovibrionales; family Bdellovibrionaceae; genus Bdellovibrio. Next base: position 2,653 of record JBHIVS010000234.1, read on the forward strand.
CTAGATAGATCGGCAAATTGAGCTAATTTCTCGCTGGTAATCCCTTGCTCTTTACGAACTGTGCGAACTTGTTCTGCTAATTGAGCTGCATCCATTATCTGCATGTATTCCATTTTAAACTCCAAAAAGTGGTCTAAAGACAACTTTAATTGCTTTATATGTCTAATTTGGATTAAAAGTTGTTTAGAAGCAACTTTTTAAGAAATTCTGAGTATTTTCTGGACAAAAGATGTCTAAAAGCAACTTTCTTGTAATTATTTTAGATTTAAAGCCTTTTTAAGAAAAGATAAAACGAAAAGAAGCTGCCCTTCGGCAGCTTCTTTAGTGTCTGTTTCAAATTTTAAAATGAACTGCAATGACTCTTTAAGATTAGTCTTTCAAACCTTCTTCATAATAATTTTCAACTAAACCACGGGCTACATTACGGTACATCAAAGACATATTAGAAAAACCTAGTTCCTTGATATCTGAAAAGTGTTTTGTACCTTCGCTATCCATGCTTGGCGTATAAATAGAAGCTTTAAATAATGCTTGGGCACGAGCACAGTCATTAGCATCTCCAAATAGCCCTAAGCTTACACCATTTTTTTTTCGCCTTTTCCCTGGAAACACACAAATATGAATGCGCTTCATTGGCCCCATTAATACCAAAAAACTTTGTATCATCTAACTTCCATTTAGTTCCACTTTTTCCAAAAGCATTCATGCTAAAGCCAATAAATGCATCTACAGTTGATGCTTCTTCATTAATTTTACTGAGCAATTTTCCTTGGTGAGTAACTTTGTCGATATATCTAGAGTCTTTAACTGCGACATGTAAAACATTCTGACCATAGTTTGGACTCACTTCGGTTACTCCTACATTTTCTTTTAATGCTTTGTAAGTCGGAGACATTGTCACCAACTCTGTCGGAGTCACAATTTCATAACCAAGCTTTTTAAATGTTTCGATCATTTCTGTCATAGAGTCATTCACAGTTTTTTCATAATCTGTGAAATGATTTTTAGGTCCCAAATGATGCTAAAAGAAAAATATTTTTCACATGTCTTCCTTGTTATTTATATAAATTAATTTTTGATTGTTTGAAACACAGACTAATTTATATTTAGCTTTTACTGGAGTACTTTTGAAAAATAAGGACCCTTTTGAACGCAAAGGCCACACATAGTGGCCTTTGTATATTTCCAGTGAAATTTTCAAAATTATTTAAGCCTTATAAATTAAATCTCTGGCTTCCATTTTTCTGAATCCTTAGGACGTTCTTCTTGCAAGGAAAAATGTGTTCCCCATTTTACTTGCTCACCAGCTTTATCGGGGATCGCAAGTTCAACTCCACCCTTCATCAGAGTTTCCAAAGAACCAATGTCAATTTTAGCACCTAAAATTCCAACATCTGCCTGAACAGCTTGCTTTCTCCAAAACTGAGTATTTTGACGAATAAGTTTTGCATAACGATTCTGAATTCCAGCATCTATTAATACTTTTGTGGAACTTGCATGCAAGCTAACCCCCACAATTTGGCCAACACGAACACCTCGGTAATAGATAGGGTCTCCTTCTCCTAAAGCACCTAATTGAGAGGTCTCTAATGTATAGTTTGAAAATTTGCTGTCTTCTATTTTGGAGCTTGGTCCTCCAGAAGCACTAAATATATATCCTGCTTCACCGTCAGCTGCCCCTGGTTCC
>JBHIVS010000235.1:0-4309 GCA_041987885.1 Pseudobdellovibrionaceae bacterium
TATGAAGAGTGTGGTGGCTATCTGATCTTCAAAGGGATTGACGGGTCGATTCAATTTGCTGAGTATGGTACCTCCGTATTTTCGAGTGAGCCGAATGCATTTTGTTCCCGCGACGTCACAGCGGAAGAAGCTGAGCGTCTAATTTTGGAAATGCAGCGCGCCATTCGAGAGTCGGACCGGCTATTTGACAACTAATGCCTGTAATGTCGCTCTGCTGAGTAATCTTTTCCCTTCATAAAAAGCCTCTTGTTTAAGGGGCTTTTTTCATTTTTGACCCGACATTTTTGCTAAATACTCTCAACTAGATTAGATTTTCCTTACGGGAAGCAAGATGAGATTTGTTCTAACTTGTTGTCCCTACTCCTCTCAAGGTTCCGCATGACTGACAAAACGGAAGCCCTCAAAGTAGTGGGTGACATCTCAGCAGCATCGATCACCGTGGCTACAATTTTGAATTGGTTGCCAGCCGTCGCAGCCCTATTGAGTATTCTGTGGACTTTCACTCGTCTTTACGAGTCAATCACAGGGCGGCCATTTAGCGAGAGCAAGCTCGCAAAATTTCTCTCAGGAAGAAAATAAGGGGTAATGCCCCTTATTCCTGTGTTTGTTGTTTGCGCACATTTTTCTCATACTTGCTATTTTGGGTCATATGCTGGCGGTAGAATGTAAATAATTCTGTCATAACCTTCAAGACCACATCAACATGGAATTAGCACTTCTGGCAGCTCTAATTGTTGCCTTTCCACAGACATACTACCTTTGTAATCTGTCGTATAAGTTTCTCGTTGAGCTAATGAAAGACAAATTTTGTCCTAAACGCCGAGTTTGCTTACAGAAGTAATTCACCGGTTTAACTTTTCAACCTGAATTCGGGAGGATATGTTTGTTGGCATACCTCCCGTTTTCGTTTACAATTGAACAATGGAACATACTGACGAAGACCAATACGAAAAAAGACCACGTTCAGGTCTCATCCCTTATTTGGTGGATGAAGCTGGAACGTATCAGTATCTCATGATGGTGAGCTCTAACCCCAAGTTCGGCGGCCCGCGGCCAATGATTAGTAAGGGAAAGATCGAGGATGGCGAAACCAAACTCGAATGCGCCATTCGAGAGGCTGAAGAAGAACTCGGACTGGTCAGAGAAAATATGGTCGGAGAACCAGCTCTTCTCTGTGAAGAGCGCGTTGTTCTCCGCTCTGGAACATATGACTTGGCAGTGTACTCAGTGCCAATTCGTGATAGGTGGAACTTCACTGTGTGGTGTTCTGAAACAGAATACACTGAGTGGATGTCCTTGGAGCAGTTTAAAGAACGTGGCCGTCGTGACCACGTACCCTTTGTAGAAATGCTTGAAACGCGATTGAGATCAAAATAAGGAGAATGTATGCACAAGCACCAGATTCTGGCGCTTGACCAGCAAGGTCAGCCGCATCGGTGGATCAGCGCCGAATTAGCAATTACCTACCACGCCAAAAATCTTGTTGCGTGGCAGCTTGGCGACGAGGGGCACCTTGAATTTCGCGGTGGTGAAAACCGAGTGACAGGAACACAATCTCGAATTGTGACTGCGCCAATTGTGGCAATCAAGGGCGAGTCTGTGGCGGCCGGAAAGCGTATGAAGCGCATTCCTACTTTGACAAACCGTGAACTGTTTGCTCGCGACCGTTGGACTTGTGCATACTGCGGAAATATTTTTCCTGAGTTGAGACTTACTCGTGATCACGTCATTCCAACTTCCAGAGGTGGACTTGACGTTTGGACAAACGTTGTCACGGCGTGCGAAAAGGATAACCACCGCAAGGACAACAAGACCCCAGAAGAAGCTGGTATGGAATTGTTGTATGTTCCGTATACTCCCAACAGGGCTGAGCATTTGATCTTGAAGGGCAGAAGAATTCTTCCTGTACAGGCTGAATACTTAGCGCAGTTCATTCCAGAAGGTTCTCGAGCGCACCAGATTCTGGATGAACTGATGCATGTTCACTAACTAGGCGCAAAAACCGCATGGGACCGGGCTAAATACTCGGTCCCATTTCTTTTAGGAATACACAAATGAAAGTTGCAGAACTGCTTACTGAGGCTGGCGAGAAGAAGGCCCGCTACAAGATTAGTTGGGAGGGTTATCACGGAAACCCAAACCCAAAGCCAGAAATTCATGGGCTTGACTATTTTTCCGATGATCTCGGCTTTGATAAAGACGACGTCAACGAAATCAAAAGTCTGTCTGTGGGGCAAAAATACGTGACGGGTGGCCCAGCAGATTCTGTCACCATTGTTCGCATGTCTGACGGACCCCTGAAAGAGGCCGCCACGCAAAAAACTGCTGCAGAAGCCATCGAAGCCGGGCTAACAAAGAGCTTTGAACACAAGGTTTCGTTGTCCAACGCGATGCAGAAAGCGCTCAGCGGCCTTATTGCAAAAGGCAAACTGAAAGATCTCGGTGAGTGTGTGTTTGATGTTGATACGCTCGGTCGTGCCAACCCAAAGTCTTCGTATTTTACGGCTGATCCAAAGAACCCCGCTCATAAACTTCAACTGCGTGAACTTCCACATGTGAAGAAAATGTCGGTTGGCAAGGCGAAAGAGGGTTACTCGATTTGGCTCTTCAAGCACTCAACACTACCAGTCATCTATGTCGTGAGCACCGATGGTGAAAGCGGCACGTTGATTGTTGACCGTCTTGAGTTGGCCAATCCTGTATCTGAGGCGGTTCTTAAGCCAAAGAAAGAATCTCGCCAGACGCAAATCCTCAACAAGATGTCTGATCTTGCCGCCAAGAACTTCAACATCCACCATGGAATTGATGACTTCCGCGCTCTCTTTATTGGCGGTGATTCCAAGGGCATGCGCAAACTTGCGGACGCTCTTGACAAGGTGGGCTTTGATGACATCGCAATGTCATATGAAAACAACAAGCGTATTTGGCAAAAGCTTGGTGTCTCCAAGTCTGATTTCGAATACCTTGTAAATCTGGATGACTGATCATGAAGGTTCTAGAGGTACTGGCTCCGGCCAAAATGGAGTTTGAAGTAGTCTTTAGAACTGGAACAGTTAGTAAGACCACTCAGAGGTTTAATCAGATCACGATAGACAAGTGCAAAGTGCTGTCATTGTCTGAGAAAACACGAGCTAAGCGGTTGGAGGTTGGATCAACCTTAACAACGAAGTTTAAATCAGAGGACGGTATTACAATAGTTTCTGTTACTAGAACTAAGTGAACTTTGATGGAAATCAATACTGCTAAAGCTGCTCAACGCTGTGTTATTGCGGCAGTCGGAACGTCACTAGCGCTCACATATCTTTTGTGGGGTTTTTGGTGGTATGTATTGTTTTCGTGGGTCCTGTGTTTCCCATTTGCCCTCTTCTATAGTTTGTTGTATGGCATTGCTGCATCACTGATGGGGGCAAAGCTGATTGAAAATAAACCAGAATTAGAAGATAATGTTGATGAGAACGTCATCAACTTGGTTGAGTTCGAGACTAACGATGACACCATTTTGTCAGGTGAAGTCATTGGACGTTTTGCTGATGCTGACATCCACGCTTACGTCTTAGTTGATGATCCTGCCGATCCTACCAACAAGATCAAATGCGAGTACGAACGTTGCGTTGATCTGAAAAAGGATTTCACACTTCCGTCAGATGCAGAATATTTTGTGGTCATTGAGCCTGGCATCTTGTATGTTAAGCGTCATGAACCCGAAAACGCATAACACACGTTTCTCAAACTCGTTAGAATTTCTCTAAATACTGAATTGCGGTATGAACCGAATCGATAAGGTTATCATTCATAAGGTCCTTGTCGAACGCATTTGTTCAACTTCTAACTCCGTAACACAATCACTACAACAATTCAGCCGCCTGTTGTTGGTTATCAATCAACGTACTTGGCCCACATGCCCATGGACAGTAAACTCCTTGTGAAGTGTGGCGTACTCAAGCGATCTTGAGTGACTCTCCCAGTTAAGTCGATAATTCAACTTCCCCTTATCAGACTGGGATATCCTCCTAAGAGGAGAAATTCTTAGGTCGTACACCGTGACCAAAACGAACGGTTAGGTAACGAGACCGCTATTGTCTAGCGTGCAGCTAAAACTGACTTGTTACTGAAATCTCCGACGGCTAATTTTTGCTGAATTGTTGTAGTGGTTGTGTTAATTCTCACAATGCTTCCAAAACTGACCTCTGATGCTTATCAGTTCAATGTTTCGCGTACCGAAAATGGTGTGCTGACAGTGCTGATGCAAACTGAAACGGGCAACGTCAAAAACTTCTTCAACGCGACTGGAAATGTTGACGCTATTGCT
>JBHIVS010000236.1:0-4303 GCA_041987885.1 Pseudobdellovibrionaceae bacterium
CGCATCACCAGCACTTTTATTCTGTGCAGTTCTCTTACCTTCTTCAGCAGCCAGCAGTTCCTTGAAATTGATCTCTTTCGCGCCACCTTGTGATGGACCAGTGAATGTGAAGTTGTACCAATCTGCAGGCAATGTGATCATGTACTGAACTGGACGGCCATATCCATTTTCACGCGTCTCACCGTTTGGAATGCTGTTGAATTCTTTGTAACGTCTGAATGATTCTCTGTTCAAGGCGTGTTCGAAGGACTTTACTGCGGCACCAAGAGTATTGGCACCAGGTCCAGTGAAATAACTAGAGGCGGTGCCGATTGCGGTCCATTTCGAGTTATATGAAGAATTGGACACCATCCCAATCAACGGAATGCATTTGCATTGATACACGCCCTTCACTTCATTCAAATCTACTTGAATGCTGTGGAAAATGGCAGGGATGCCTATAGATTGAACGATCTCTGTCTTTCCCGTATCTGTGTGACCAATGAATAACACCCTGACAAGAATCGCAAATCCGTCAAAGCTAACTTGAAGTTTCTTATCGACAATGTACTGCAGGAAATTAGCAAATGAAATTCCAGTGCTGTCAAGGACTGTAAAATTCATTTCCATCCCGACGGCGTTTGGGGTTTTACTTCCGGGAACAGCAAAGCCTGCAATTTTTGTGTCAAGCTCAAAGCTTTCAACCGTGAATTGCGAAAATCTTCTAGTGTCCGCCATGAGAAAAACGGTTGATCCGTTTTTCGACTGCACACTACCGCCTAATTGTTTGCAATCGTCAATCGCCTGGAGAGTTCTTGACAGCTCAGTTTGTTTACCGTCACTAAACTCTCTAAGATCCTCTGTCGATCTTGCGGCTAAGATCACATAGTGAATGCTGTGCGATCTGAACTTGTCTAGAGGATTTTTGATCTTGTTATTTGTTTGGTTTGCCATGTGAATCAAACAATTGGTGTAATGTTGGTAGTTGGCACTTCCCGCGAACTTGGGTATCCGCCAATTAATCCGCCAGACATCATAAGTTTTACACGCTCTTTCTTAGGCAACCGAAGAACTCTGCCTTCAACAACTTCAGCAAATGGATCCAGAATCGCGTTGTATTGCGCAATAAACCACCATAAGTGCGTGTCATCGTAGAAAGAATAAGCGATGAGGTCCAACCGGCCAGCCGTGATTTTATCAACGACATACTTGTCGTCATCTTCTGTGACTGGGAACACTGTCCTTTCCCACCACTCTAAACCCCATGAATTTACTTCAGTCTGCCCACCGGCCACATATCGTGACCAAGGGACCTGTGTGCTATTTGTTGTCATTTTAGAATCCACCTAGAGTGAGATTTGAATTCCGAGCAAATGCATCACTGTCCACATTTAGTGTGGCTTGATCGGAATTTGCTCTTTCGGGCTCGCTGACGGCGCTGTTATACGTTACTTCACCTTTGCCACCGTAAGCACTCACGAAGTCACCTCTCTTAAACGCTGTAAGATCAAGCGCGTTGAATTCAGAGGCGCTATAAGTTTCAACCAGAGTAAATTGCACGTTGATAACCGTTGGGAATGGGATCGGTTTACCACCTTCACCAAGTATGTTGGTCGGTAACCAGTCACAATCTTTTGGCCATGACCAGTTTAGCGATGTGACCACTGTTGGAACAGAACCGACAAGCCCTCGCCAACCGGTGAATTTGATCACAGGTGGCGGTGCACCCATCATCTCGCGACCTTGATTATTGCCGAAATAAGGCATTGTCCAAGATCTCAAAATGTTTATGGATGAGAAATTATCCGAAGCTTCTTCTCTAGTCCGACATGTGAGAGTGGCGTTAACCTGCCAAGAGACGGCTTTTGTTCCTTTAAACTTCTGGAACTCACCTGGCATCTGCGACGCCTGAAGAGCTTCATATTCAGCATTTCTGTTTTCAGAAATCTCAGGCATGACCTCGAACGAGACAATCTCAGATGGATTGACGATTGAAATCAGCTTGACGATGTGCGACATGTCTTGGGCAGCAGATCCGTCTCCTGTTTCAGCCTTGATCTGCGATGCTGTAGCAGAAGAGGTTTGGACGCCTTTTGACAGTGATGGTGCGATGTCCTTGTAAGCCGCCAACGTGTCTGGCAATGTGTTCAGCTGTGCAATCGCACCTAACTCCCCAAAAGATGGAGCCCCCACATTAAGCGCTCTGAATCTAGACACGTCACCGTAAGTGGTTTGCACTGCAGAATAACTTTCATTTACCAACGTTCCGACAGGAGCCACAGCATAATTTATCTGCTTTTCTACGCCGCTAGTTGAAATCTTTGGCAGTTTAATAGACTTGTCAAGCAGCCCCATCGCCGTCTCCATTCATAGCCGTTTTTATCTTGTCAAACATCTTCTTTGCTAGTTCTGGTTTATCCACTAGACCAGTGAGAATAGCAAACTTTTCCTGCTCATTCTTTTGAACCGCCAATCTAGCAAGAGAAGCGCTAACCATTTCTACCGGAATCTCAGCATCAACGTGTGCAAGAATGTCGGCCAATGCTTCTTTCTCATGACCTTTTTTGGCCGTGTGACCCATGGTTCGCCCCAGAGTAATCGCATGATGCTTGATCTTCTCACCAGCTTTAGTAAGAAAATACTTGTCCAACATCTGCAGGTAAGAATCAGCTCTATCAGAACCAGCAGCGACCGCAACAGGCTCAAAGCCGGCTTTTCTAACTTCTTCAAACGCCGCGAAAGCTGAGCTGGCAACAATGAACTTGATACCATCGGCTTTGCCAGAAGCCGTCATAAACTTGATTCTGTCCTCAGCAGATAACGGATTCTTTTTCTTATCCTTGCTCGTTTCTTTACCTTCGATGATCACCACGATCGGAATCGCCTCCAACTTTAGATCTTCATGATCCCTAATGTATTTTTTAACGGCATCGAAAACAGCATAGTGCCCGATGGTCGGCGGGTTCATGCGGCCCACAACCACAGCGGCCTTTTTGGGCTGTTCACCTACGGATTCTTCAAGGAGTGTTGACATATCGTTCATTCACATATTTAGACCTGAATTAAAAGCTCCCAAATTGGTAAAACTTCATCCAGGCAAAGTAGAATAGTTTTGGCGTCGGTTCACATTAACCCGGGTTTTCTTGTGCGCGTTTAAATGTGTTGTTTATAATTGCAATATGCCGTTCCAACCACGTTGTTCATAACGGCAAATGACCACTGAAAAAACCACCAAGACAAAAACAACTGTAAAGCCTGCTAAAAAGGAACGTGCAAAAAGCACTAAAGGGCATTACGTAACAAACGCTGAGCTGCTGCCCGCTTTTTTGGAAGCCAGAGAAAAGGGTCAGCTGACCGATAAGTTGGCTAAGATGCTAATGCTTATCGCAGAACGGTATTCATACCACCCATGGTTTGCTGGCTATTCCTTCCGTGAAGACATGGTCTGCGCAGCGGTGGTCAATCTTTGTGCAAACTGGCACAAGTTTAATCCTGAAAAGCAGGAAATCCCGAACCCATTTGCGTACTACACTACTGCCTGTTATCGTTCGTTCTTATCATACAAAGACGCTGAACGAAAAGAGCGTGACATTCGTGATGAACTGCTTATTGAAGCTGGTGCTAACCCATCCTTCAACTATCAAGCACGACACGGCAATTCAGGCAAAACCTCAGATGACGCCTTCATGGGTGGCGGTTCGGACGACTGATGACTCCGTTCACCGACTCATATCGCGGTGACGGTAAGTTCAAGGCCTGGAGATTTCTGGGCCGCACGTTCCTGATTGCCATTCGAGACCGCTGGCATTGGTGCGCGATACGACCGGCCGGGAAGCCTGGTTATTTCCGCGTGTACTGCGGGCCGTTCGAGCTGGAGATCAGCTAAACCCGACCCCATATCTAAGTAGCCACGCTAATACCACGCGTTACAATTTTGGGTATCGCCGCCAAATCTCCTTTGAGCTCTACGACTTTAAGAGTGAAGTACGCAAAACCAGCGTTTATGAAGGAGATGGTGTTGTTATTACTCCCATAAAGCCCGCTGAAAAAATGCGCATTTTAATGTTTACCGACATCCATTTTGGTGCCCGATCAAATTCTGATCAGCACTTACAGGACTGTCTGGATTATATTGATTGGTTTTGTGACCTGGCGCGCACGGAGAAGGCAACCCATATTGCCTTCTTGGGCGATTGGTTTGAAAATCGAAACGCGATCAACGTTCGAACTCTGAAGTATTCACAAGAGGCTGCCAGACGACTAAACGCAATTGGTCTACCGGTTTTTTTCGTGGTCGGTAACCACGATCTTTACCATCGCTCTA
>JBHIVS010000237.1:0-4290 GCA_041987885.1 Pseudobdellovibrionaceae bacterium
CGTCCCAAATGTTGGTGGTGAGCCAACGACGCTCTTGCTCAAAAACCGCCTGCAAACGCTTATTGTTCACGCCAACGATTTTCTGAATCTTCTTGAAGGTCTCTTTCGTGTTCGATGTCTCACCACCATAGACGATGTTGAAAATGTCGTCAGAAGTACGGTTCACCAATCGCTGGAGCCGAACATCTTCAGGTGTTTGTACATAGATGGAGAACACACCCCAGCCCTTGGAGGCGCAGTATTGGCGGTAGATGCCAAGACCCGTTGGCTCAAGAATCACCATTGGCGGCTTGTTGCCGCTCATCTTACGGTTCATTTCATCGTGGGTGACCCCGTACCTGGTTCCATTGTAGGTCACCAATTCAGCAAACATGTTGTTTGCCTCGAGCTGCTTAGACTGTTCGGTGGTGATGAAGTGATAATGAACACCCTCAATCTCTCCAGCGCGAGGAGCACGATCGGTAGTACTCACAATGCGTTCGAAACCAACGAGGGCGAGAGCTTCAAGGAGATGACTTTTGCCGGCACAGGTTGGCGCTGTCAGGGTGACGAGTGTTGGACGCGTGAAAAGATTCATGGTGACTCCAGCATTTGTGACATTGTTACACGTCGCTCGGCTTTAGCGTCCCGGTTTGAGGATCAACCAGTGATAGTTTTGCGCCAAGTGGAACCTCATTGTAGAGAACTAACCAAGCACTGGGCTGCCCATCCTCGTCATATTCAATCTGATCCACTTCACCGATTGGAACCCGAAGACGCTCAATCTCGGCGGCCGCCTCTTCAAGAAGGAAGGCAAGACGGTCTGCCTTGCCTTCCTGAACGCTTTTGCGGGATGGGATCTGGCGTCTGATTTCGGCTCGCTTGCGCAGGCGATAAACGATGTCTTCAGTGTCATGCATCTTCGTCCTCCTCAAGGAACTCGTCTTCAATCTCAGTTTCTACTGCCGTCTCTGAAATCACGTACTCACCTTCTGGGTACTGAGACTTAAGGTCTTCCTTGGAGACACTACCAGCGTCGTACACTGCAACGACGCAATCCCAACCGAGTTCAAGACCCGTCACAACGAAAACTCTCATACAACTTCCTTCATAAAGTCTTCCAAGAACTCAAACAGCGGATACGGAGCCTTGCCATGAAACCGCTTGTGATACGCTGGGTGATCGAACTTGACACAGTCCTTGCCAGCCTTCTTGACCCATCGTTCGGCTGCGCCGCCAAGGGCAACAATCAGGGGCCATGAGTGCTCCAGAATCGCGGTGTCTGTAGGGCGCTTATGGAAATCTGCCGCGTTGACCCAGGCCAAATCTGATTCACTGATGCCGTGCTCATGCAGACCAATGTTCAGGAACAGTGATGAGTTCCACAACGCGGCAAACGGTGTGTAGTGAAAGTCAGGGTCATCAGGAGCTGATGGCGCAGGACAATCACCAACTATAAGCACCTTAGCTTGAGGAACAACGTTAAGTTTAGTGAACTCAACGAAGCGCTTTTTACGCAACTCACAGCGTTCGACAATTGCGTAACGCACCTCTGGGTCGAGCTTATTGAATGCATTTAAGGACGGCATAGATAAATTGTACCTATACCGTCCTTAAGTCAACCTGAAGCTTTGGATCAATTCGTAGGGGGATATGGCCAAACTGATTCTGTTTTCTCTACCTTAGTCTTTTTGGCTTTTTTACCCTTTTGACTTAGGTTCTTGATTTCAGTGAACAGCTTCGATTCAGCTTCCTGGAACAGAAACATAAGTTCCTCATATTTCTGCTCCTGTTGATCCGACGTAAAGCACAAGTCGTTCCGCGCCCTCTCTGCGCTGAGCCTAAGCTCCATCGCAGCATCATACAACTTGATGATCTTTTTCACTGTAGTTCCGAAATTTTTGAAATAAGAGATTTGCAGAACACTTCAGCATCGAAGTTCGTGGCCACTCGTTGATCTTCAATGATCTGCGCTCGCATTTCAGGATCTTCCTTGATAGCTCGCAGACGCTCGACGAGCTCATCGCGATCGGCAACATACAAAAAGTCGTGGGCCATCGTGCCCTTTGGGTATATGCGACGGCTCTTATCAATATTTGCGTCGACAAAAACCACGTTGCCAGCGGCAATACATTCAGCCACTCGCTGAGGGATCAGATCAAGCGTCTCGTATGACGGATCGCCTGTGACGAGGTGCGCAAGCGAATTGTTCATCTTCGGCAGCACATCACAGTACTTCACCATACCAGTGAACTTTGGAAAACGGAATGGTGGGCAAAGATCAGATACCTGTTCTTCTTGTTTCCAGGCGTCAATCTGCGGCTTAACTTTCGGGTGATCAAGAAAATCACTCTCGTCGATCTTACCGAAGATTTCAACGTTGATGTCAGATGGAAGGTTGCAGTACCACTTGTATAGGTTTGGAATTCGTCGTCCTCCGCGCGCCGTCCCACCATATAACAAATCAACAGCAGGATCAGACGATGGGTCCAACCATTCGTTCAACAACGGAAAACGTTCCATTGGGAAGTGGAACATAGTGCCAAGAGGTGCGGTGCCTTTCTTCTTAGCCCATACCTTCTTCATTTCTTCAACGTTGAACGGTTGACACAAAACATGGATCGGTTTCGTGATGAGAATATCTTTCTCTGCGTACACGTTTTTCCAGCCATACTTTGGATCAACTTGTTTCTTTGAAACGTTCTCCCAAATCTGAAGCAGTGGCAACTCTGGATCGCACATAACATAGACAACTGGACCCTTGAAGTTGTTCATTACTTCGTAGTTCAGAATTTGCGCACGATCTTCAGATCCTCCGAAGAAGTTCACATTTCCATTAACAACGACTAATGCGTCAAGACCGCTCGTGTTTCGATCCTCTAGAATGTCATGCCACTTAATGGACTCGTGCAATGTGTCTTTAGCAAGGATTTTTGTGTACACATGCACTTCAGCTCCGCCCTTTGTTAGGGCTTCGCAAATGCTAATTGCTTCGCCTGAGGTGACCGAGTTTTCACGATCCCACAAAATTCGAGCACCAAGTTTAATAACACCAATCTTCATAACTTCCTTCGTTATTCTTTGACTTTCACTAAGGCCGGTGCTGACTTGGGCGCGAACTGGTAACCATCCTTATGACAAAAGAAGCAATGCTCTTCAATGTCCACTGCGCCAATATGGTGCGCATTAATTAGCCCAGTGAGAGACTGAACTGTGTATGTCTCATCAACACTGCACAGTTCGTCATCACCAACTTCTGCTAAAGTTTTGATTACATAATTCATGCGAGCAACTCCGACGCAATTTTCGAAGCTGTCTTGCCGTCATAAAGACCTTCAAACTTGGCCTTTAGGTCTTTCATGAGTACTCCCATGGCCTTAGGACCAGAAAGCCCATTGTCAGTAATCAGCTGAGACATAGCGTTTCGCAGCTCAACCTCAGTAAGTTGCTTAGGCAGGAACTGTTCAAGGATAGTTTTTTCGGCCCAGGCCTTGTCAGCAGATTCACCATCACGGTAGTCACTAGCGATTCGAATTGTCTCGTCAAGATTCTTTACGAATTTCTTGATCGTGGCAATGACTTCTTGGTCTGTTACCGGTCTGTTGCCGTCATTTTTACCGACCATTTCAGCTTCGCCAATCAGCGTAGTAAGCAGTTGCGCCTTAACAGAGTCCTTGCTCTTTCTGGCTTCTAGCTGCTCATTTTTCAGGGTAAAAAGTAGAGACATTTTATTTTCCTATGTGGATTTTTCACGCCTTGAATAGACGTTTCATTAAATTGTATCAGTCAGAACCGGCGATGAACTTTAAGATTGGGACGAATACATCCAGTTGGTGAGTAGTAACACAATGTTAGTAACTATTTGTTACATTTTGGTTATGTACTTTTTTCGGGTTCAGTGTAAAGTGAACTTATCGGCCAATGGTGACCGATGTAACCGGAGAAACAATCATGGCTACAGCAGCAACCAATCGGAGCGAAGGTACGAAGGACAAGGGCGACAAGCCTCCTCGTGAACGTCGTCAGGCCCCCGCTCTGCATGAGCGCATGAAGAACCAGCTGACGACAGCCGCATTGCGCCAGCGTGTTTCCATCGAAGAGCTGGAAAACTTGGAGGGCCACATCGGCAAGCTCAAAGGGCTCCTCAGCGAGTAATTCACCAGGACCTCAAGGGAGAGGTCATATAAAAGCAGGGAGATTGGGGAATGGGAGTATGTTGCCGCTCCCATTCCCCCTTTTTATTTCTCATTCTGCGTTTTAAGGCGATTTTCAAGCACGATGCCGCGTGTAGTTATCATGGTGTCGCGCAAA
>JBHIVS010000238.1:0-4276 GCA_041987885.1 Pseudobdellovibrionaceae bacterium
TAGAACAAAGAAAAGACTGTTCCAGCCGACTTTAGATTTAAAAAATAGAAAGTTAATAAAAGGAACTAAAATTATATACAGGCAAGTGATGAAGCTGCTTTTCGTGGCTGTTGTGTATTTCAAACCAATAGTTTGCAACAGCAACATGCCCCCTAAAAGTAAACCAGCCGGAAAAGCTAGTTTCAATTGATCAACTAGTTGTTCGCGGTCCATGGCCTTTTTAAATTTCCAACTGATAAAAAGATAAACCAGTTCCCCGACGGCAGTGGCAATAAGGAAACGAAACAAAAGCGTCTCCGATGGAGAAAAGGATTCTAATGCCCAGATCGAGGCAATAAATCCAAATCCCCATAAAATGGCGGCAACCGACAGCTCTAGAGTGGCTCGCTGTTTAGTCAAATGCTTCTGCCCAAATCGCTGTTTTTGGAAGTCCATCAACTTCTAAAAGTTGTTGCTTAACTTCTTTGATCATTCCGCCATTTCCACAAAGGTAGAAAGTCGTAGGGATGTTTTTGTAATCAAAGTCATTTAAGAAATGTTGAACATATCCTTTGCGGCCTTTCCACGTTTCGCTAGGGCGAGACAAGATATATTCGTAGGTAAAATTAGGCAGATTTTTTTGGATTTCTTGAAGATGATTTTCGTAATAAACATCACTTTCAGAGCGTACTCCAAATAGCATGCGGTATTTTAAATTCGGATATTGTTCTTTTTTAGAAAGCAGATAGGACAAATGTTGAGAAACACCAGTTCCAGTGCTTAGCATCACAATTTGCTCTGTAGGAGGTTCTTGGAAAAAGACTTTTCCGAAAGGACCCGTAAAGTTTACGGATTGTCCCTCTTCCATTTTCCAGACATAATTGGACGCCACGCCATTTTCTACAAATTTAAAAAGTAATTTGAATCCATTTTTAACACGTTCATCGGACGCAATTGAATAGGCGCGTAGAGCGGGTTTGGCGTCACCTTGAGGCACGTTCAGCATCACAAATTGTCCTGCTTTAAAAGTGAACTCCTCATTGTTTTTCGTCTCAATAATTAGCTCTCTAACATTTGAAGTGTGATCAATGATTTTCGAGACTTGCATTTCATATATTTTTCGAGCTGAAGACATAACTATATCCTATCGTTTACAGACCTTTTTAATCGTATTTTATTGATCAGTCCAATAAATTAACTTGAGACAGTCTCTAAGAATCATATAGAATTTTAGAGGCTTAAATAAACAAACGAGGTTAAGTGTGAATACTGCGCAGCATCTGATCGTATGTGCACTGCTGGCGATGGCAAATGTAGTGAATGCTCAAGAGTTATCGGATCAAGCTAATCAAGAAAAGGCACAGGAAACAACTCAACAAGAGGTTTCTTCTGAAGAAACGCAAGAATCCACTCAGGAGACCGCTCAGCAAGAGTCTCAACGAGAGGTTGAGGAAGTTTCCAAGGGAGACCTTAAAAAGGGAAGCCTGTTGAAAACTAAGGTTTCGACGCAGGAATACAATAAGGCCCTTTATTACGATGTGAAAGAGGTAGGATTGGTATTGCCTCCTCTAGAGCTTGAGTACGATTTGGCAACTTCAAATGGAAGTGAGTTGAGAATTGGAAATGTAATACTCAACGAAAAGAATTTTTACTTTGGTCTTTTTCCGTTAGGAAAAACGCATCCAGATTTACCAAAAGTACTTTCTTCTGCTGAAAAAAACAGAATGACCTTGGTAATGAGCTGGCCAAACTCTTTGGTAAGCCATGGTAAGATCGAAATGATTTCAAAGACAGGTAAAGTTTTGTGGCAACATGAAATGACTCCTGAGTTGAAGGATAAATGGAATTCCAAAATTTTGTCTTACAAAAAAGCTTTGATTGAAAAAGGAGCTAAAGAGAACACTCTGAAAAATGCGGGTATTTTTGCTATTCGCTATGGCCTTGATGTTGAAACTGATAAAATTCCATTAGCAGGTCAAAAAGAACAATTCCGTTTTTGTATTACTCAAACGACTGGAAATAATAATACTCGTCTATGTTCACAACAATATGGTGTAGCAAGTAAGGGCAATGGAATCGTAATGGGCAGGGCTCCTGGCGAAGCTGTTTCTCCGAGAGTCATTGTTGGTAGCGAAGAAAAAGGACTTAAGGATACTTTAGTTGTTGGACACGAAATGCCGGTTTCATTCTTTGCAGAATTGAAAACAGGTCAGTCGTATGAATTTTTCGTAAAACCATTAGAATTAAATCTAGTAGACATCGCTGACACTGGAAAACAAGGAATTTTCAGAGTTGTGGGCGTCGATAATTTTCCTGTGAACGCATATAAAGTCATCGATAAACACCAAGAAAAAGACTTTATCAAAATGATCGGTTTTGAATCGACAATTTATGATCAACGTGTGTTTTGGATGTCTGCTGTTAAAGTTGTAGATCCTAAAATTTATCTACCAGGTCAAGGCGGCGGTATTTTTAAGCAAAGAATCCAATTGGAAAATATTCCAGCCAGATCCGCACGTGCTTATCTTAGAAATAATACTCCGAAAGGAACTTATTCCGATGGTATTCGTTTGAGAGGTCGTAAGCCCCATCAAGCGGTCGTGAAATCGGAAGAAAACTCTGTGGTGCAGTCTAAAGATGATCCAGCCATGTTTGACTGGTATTTTAAAGCCACTGAAAAAGGTAAGTTAAATAAATCTTATTTAACAGTGGAGTATGAAGGCAAAGAATATAAATCATACTATGAGTTGTATAGAGGATATGCGAGTGAGATCTCTGGACGCTTTACTGGTGTTCAGTCTTCTTCAGATACAATTGTATTAGGAGAGGTTGCTTTAAATCACTGGTTTGAAGATATCTTTGGGTGGGATCAGTACTATTTGTCTAGACAGCGTTGGGGCGTAAGTGCGAAGTATTTTAAATCTCTTACTGATTTAACGGTTTCTTCTGATGGAGATAAAGAGCAAATCAGTGTGTTAACTGTGGACTTAAAATACCGTTTAACACCTGGTTTGTGGGCTCGTGATGAATCATTTGGTTTGTTGGGTTCTTATCAAAGCGTTGAGTTTGGACAAGTAAATGCACCTATGATGGGTGTGGGGGCTTTCTGGGCGAGATCAATGCCGAAGGTTATTGATGATTTATTTAATCTTGTTCCGATGATGCGTTATCCGAAGTGGGTGGATATGGAGTTTATTTATTATTTGAACTCTATGGACTCAAATGTTGAGTTGAACTCTTCGATGTCTCTGAACTTTCATGGTAAAGTCTTGTGGACAGATACTTTGTTCGGAGAGGCGGGATTCGGTATAAAACGTTATGGATTTAAAGATTCATCGTTGAATCAAAAAGCAGAGCTGAATACTTTCTACGGAACAATTGGTTTGGGTCTTAATTTCTAGTTCTTGTAATTGTAGATTTTGAAAATAGAAATGGCTTAAAACTTTTCGGGTTTTAAGCCATTTTTTATATCATAGGGTAATTTATTTTAAGGTTGGATTTAAAAGTATCCCATGAATCCAGCGGAAAGTTTAAGGCCCGACTGAGAATAATCTGTTCCTGAATTGCTTCCCGAGGTCTGTTCATAGTCGTAGCCACCATCAAATCGAAAGCCTACATTGGTTCCTTGAGGGAACCATTTCATGAAAAGACCCACATTAGCTCGGATTAAATCTTGTTTTACATTGGCGTCGTTTTCAGTCATTCCGAAAGCTGCTAGTCCTGAAACACCATAGATAAAGATTTCCCCTGGAGTATTGGCAATCATATTGTAGTCGTACCAACCACCTGCGGAAAAAGTTTGTGAATTTGAAATGTAAGAAACAGAAGAAAAGCTAAAGAGCGGACCGAATTCGTAATCTAATTTGTTCCAACCTGCGCGTACGTCAATTGCAATTCGATTGTCACTAATTCCACTTCCATCTCGGCGAGCACTGATTTCAGCAGATCCAGCAATCAGATATTGCTTGTTGGAAAAACTAGAGCTTCCGGTGTTGGTTTCATCAGCAAAGACACCATATGTTTTTCCGGGTTGTAGGTTTCCCGTAAATTCAACGACGGCACTATTGCCTTTGACTCTCTTGACTCTGATTTTTTGAGCTTCAGAAGTTTGAGGCAAGAGCAGTCCCGCCAGAGTTAAAGCGATGAGAGTTTTCTTCATATTTCCTCTTTGTGCGAAGTTTTCTTTTCAATTTTTTCAACGCTATGGACTCTAGTCAATAAAACCTGTCTCAATATGAGAAGGCTAGACTTTATTCCTTAAAGCTAATTCTTTGTTCCGCCGAAGATTATAGAGCAA
>JBHIVS010000239.1:0-4273 GCA_041987885.1 Pseudobdellovibrionaceae bacterium
ACAACCCAAAGACTAGCTGGGAAGCTTTTCTGAATCTGGTGGAAAACAAAATTGCGTTGAGTGAAAAATAAAAAGAGGGCAATTTAGCCCTCTTTTTTCTTTGATCAAAGTGTAACGTTGATGTACGATTAGCGCGCCACATTGTAAGATTCACATACCAACACAAAAACGCGCCAAAGATTATGGCTCATCTGTTCAACATCATCCTTTCTGCTATCATCGCCTTTCTTCTTTCTCTGTTCTTTGACGGAGAGATGGCTAAGGCGGTGTTTGCCACCCTTGGTGTTGTGATCTTCTGCACCCTGTATGTTCGGGATTTCTTGTACACCACTGCGCGCAACCAACAACTTATCTTTAATCAGATTCGCGAAAAATGACTAATATCTTCCCCATCTATCTTGACAGCGCGAAGGTTCAACAGCTCATCAAGCGGCACTGTCAAGCAGAAGTACAAAAAGCTTTGGATGATGCACCAGCAAGCTGGGTCATTACCAGGTACGTTGGATCTGTTGAAGCTGATGGTAAGACCAATATCACCATCAGCTTCAAGTTTGAAGACGGCTTCGTGATGGGTGGTGGGACCTTGTTCCGCAAGGAATTCTACCCGTTCGGAAAAGAAGACTTCGAGATCATCAAGAAAACGCGTATGTTCGAAATTGCGCGAAGTATTTTTCATGAAAGAAAAATGGAAGAAGAACTTTCGCAAATCAAACAAATTGCACGCGAAATTTTTGGTGACGCTTTTTAAGCTCTCAAAATAAACAGAAAGCCTCCTTCGGGAGGCTTTCTTTGTTCCTGAAACTAGGATTGACCACCACTCTGTAAGTTATAAAATTGCTCATTATGGGTATGATTAAGATTTATCAAGGCAAAGGAAAACCCGCCAAAAAGAAACCTGGCTGGCAACAGCAACAGGCGGAATATGAGGCGTGGCTTAAGAAGATTCAATCCATGTCTTCGGGGATTAGCAAGCCAAAAACGAAGGTATCTCCAACTAAGCTGGTAAAGGTTGTCGTTGAGGGCCCGGTGATTGATGAATCTCGTCTCATAAAGCACAAAAGCCTACAAACCACTGGTGGAGCCGGCACCAAACCGGTGCATCGGCCTGAGATCATGTATAAAGACAATCCAGAACTAATTGAACGAGAAATAAAAGCTCGTGAAAGAAAATTCGCAACTGCTCCGGCCTACAACAAAGGCCCTGCACAATTTGTGTCTGAAGACATGGATGCGGACATGAAAAAGGGGTTGCTTCGCCGTCGATAAAACAAAGGTGGGCTGTGGAGAGAATTGTAAGAGGAGATGTTGATGTTTTTGGAAGATATGAAACCAGAGGACGTGGCCAATTTGGTCACTAAGGGAATTGGATCTGACTTTGAAGAGATGATCTACGCGACCTTGAAGGCGCAAGCTGAAGAAACAGCTAGAAAGGTCGCCAAGGAAATCGCGGATCGTCTTGCCGGCCAAGTAGTCGCCGTTCGTTCACCAATGGATCTTCAATTAAAGGTGGACATGCGATTCAACATGGTGGACATGAACACCGATGTGGCTGGAGAAGTGGTTGACGTACAAAACGGCATGCCAATCGTTGCTTGGAAAGGCGATCCAAGCCTGCTTTGTGGCAAGAAGCTCTTCGTTGCATGACCACTCTGAAGAAAATCGCGTCTGATATTTTACGTGGAAAGCTGCCACGAGCAGCTTCTGAAGATTTGGCTAAAGAGAGACTAAAAGTTTGTGATGAATGCGAATATTTTGCGCGCCTCGCAAGACAGTGTAAACTCTGCGGCTGTTTTATGGATCTGAAATCAAAACTTCTAGAGGCCGAATGTCCGACACAAAAATGGTAAGCATGTTCTCTTTTTCGCCAATTGAACAATCGCAACCACAATCATGCGAAACTGCCTCAGGCAAGTATATTGATGTAATGAACCCTACCGCGGAGGACATTTGCATTGATGACATTGCTTGGGCTTTATCACGACAGCCGCGCTTTGCTGGGCATAGCCTTGGCGAAATTTATCATGTTGCTCAACACGCGATCTTTGTAAAAGATCTATTGAGTGAAGCAATCAAAGAAGAAGGTTCCCTGTTGAATAGGTCTTATACGACTTGGATTTTCAATATGGGGCTTTTGCCATCTCATGTTAGGAACGACCACAATCTGATGTTGCATGCTCTCTGTCATGACAATACAGAGGCGTATTTGGTTGACCTCCCATCACCAATTAAGAGACACTCCGCCTTGCGCGGTCCTTATAAGGAAATTGAGGCAAACCTTACTAAAGCTATTGAGAGCGCCCTCGGCCTAATCCCTCTGAGCGAAGTTGAAAAGTGCGCAATTCATTGGGCTGATCTTATGGCTCTTCAGATTGAGGCAGCAAATATCATGCCGTCACGAGGTAGGGGATGGGGCGTTATGCCCATGTTTGACATGACCTTTATTCAGAAGATGCCAAAAATTCTCACGTGGAATGAGGCTAGAGTAGAGTTTCTAAATCAATATCATTACTACACGTCACTGAAGAAGATCACTGAGTCGGCCCAATAATTACAGGCATTAGTTGACAAATAGCGCGGGTCCTTGTGGCCCGCTTTTTGTTTTTCGACTCTAAATACCAGGTTCAATTTCTAGGAGTTGCGATGTCAGAACTGTCCAGAGCTAAACCTTTGGCTGCCCTTCTACGACCAAAGTTCAGTGAAGCTGGTGTAGAGGATGCGCTTTATGTGCTTGAAGAAGATTTGCTCACCTCGTTGGAGAGAATTTCGACAAAGCTCAACAGAACCATGACTCCGCAGAATGCTGAAGATTTAGAGCGTCTTCAGGTTCACATAGAGAAATTTAAAATCAAAATCAGTAAGCTGGTAAAAACTGCTGGAAAGTCAAAACAATGAAACATCAAGAACTGATGGAAGTCGGACAGTACTCAAACTTTGGTGATCACGCTGAAGAGACCTATGCCAAAATCAAAAAGTTGGCTGGAGCTGCTTACGGCTCATTCAAGGCAGCGAAGGTTAAAGCCGATTCTGATATTCGAGCTGATGCGGCAAAGGCTAAAGCGGCACTCGACTCGAGTGAAAAGTCTGTGAAGGATGTTAAGAAAGATCAAGAAGATAAATCTGCATCAAATACAAAACCAAAGCTGAATTTTAATGACCCAAGAACAGCTGAGGTGACTGTTGCAGGAATCATCCTAGACAGAACTCCAAGTAGCGATGACCTTCCTGAATTTGACAGTGCTGACGCAAAAGAAATTGAACAACTTCGATCATCAGTAGAGAAGATTGCTTCTAGATTCGAAAAGTTTGAGAAAGTTCTCGTGAAAGCATTTAAGGCTTCAAACTTTATCAGCCATGATGACTTGACAGAGCTTCCTACTCGTCTTGGAGATCAAGAAGACAAGATCTTAGACATCTCAGAAACCACACTGATGCAGAACAAAAATGGTGAGCGAGATGCGTGGATGACGGCGCTGCTAAAAGACGATTCTGATATCGGAACTCGTGCTCTTGTTAAAATGATAGGGGACATTAGCGTTCGAAATGAACGAAAAAACATGACCCAATCTAAGAAATATTTTGCAACCGGTTTGAATTTGGTAAATTTGGTCGGTGGTCAGCGGCAAACCATCTCATTACGCATTTCGCTTATGCGAGACGCGCTTGAGACTCTCAGCAACAAGCCAGCTATAACAGAAGAACTTCTGAAGCGAGTTGGAAAACTAGCAAAAAAGTTGTAACGCAAACCGTTACAGATTAGCGCAACACTGATCTTAAGATTGTGATATGATAACATCAACGTCGCAACCTTGAGGTTAAAATGAACACCGAACGCTCCAGCCGTCATCAGATCGCAGAAAAATTTGCCGAGCTGATCATTGAAAACGGCCTGACTTCGATTCATGGTGGCGAGGTCTCCCTGCGCAAGGGAAAACGTTCGTACTACCACACCTCTTTTTCTCGCCCCATGTATCTCGACGGAAGCGTCGATGTGTACAGTGAAAAGTTTGTTCGGATTTCGTGGAGCACGTCTTATCGTCCCCTGGATTCTTATGCAAGCGTTGTGCTTGATGCAGAGACGGCGATGAAGTTTATCAAGTTGGCTTTCATTGATTTGAACTTTACTGAGGCCAAGGAACTGCTGAAGTGAATTATCTTGACATCTCCGTAAGCGGATTCACGTCTGGGTTTTCACGCAAGGCCCATCAGTTCAACGTGGATACTCAAATCCTGTTGAAGGTTCCAGTTGAAAACCTTACCTCGATTCGTCTCAAGG
>JBHIVS010000240.1:0-4228 GCA_041987885.1 Pseudobdellovibrionaceae bacterium
ACAAAAGCTCTCACTCAGACGCCCCTACTATCAATGAACCTCTGACTCCTGAACCCATTACGACCAATGCAGAAAAAGAATCCGCTGATTCTAAAAAAAGTACGAATCCTTACTCTGATATTTCAAAAAAATATCCTTATCCCACTTATAAAATGGAAGCTCTTTCGTGGGAAAATGAAAAAAATCCCGAGAGAACTCAATGGTCTAAGTTTCTTCAAGAAATTCTAGTGACTGATTGGGCTTCTTTGTTGGAAGGTTCAAGAGATATTAAGGATTTTTGCCCTAATTTTTATAATTTAAATATTCCTCAAAGAGCCAATGTCTGGGCTCAAATATTTTCCGTTGTTTCGTTATATGAAAGCAGCTATGTCCCAACGCGCAGAATGCATGAAAAAACAATGGGCACAGACCCCGTTACAAAAAAACCAGTCTATTCCGAGGGACTCTTACAATTATCTTATCAGGACACTCAGTGGGCAACCCACTGCAAGTTTGATTGGAAAGCTGATCAATATTTAGACCCTAAGGATTCATCTAAAACAATCTTAAATCCTTATCGCAATCTATATTGCGGAGTGGGTATTATGGCGAATCAGATCAAAAAACGTAAGGATATCGCCTTAGTAACTGGCGTTTATTGGGCCGTTTTGAAGCAAGGTGGCCGCTACTCTAAAGTTCCTGAAATCACAAAACAGGTAAAAGCCTTTAAGTTGTGCAAATAGTTAACTATTTTACAGAATGCAAATAGTTCATTATTCTTGATAATTCTAAAAATATATAAAGCTTTTCTGTTCTCAATCGTATATCTTGGCGCATCTTAAGCGAAGTGGATTCCTCAAAAGATCAGCCTGTCTGGTCTACGCATAAGGTGTTATTGGAGACCACTTCCCATATACGAAAGGTCCTAATGGCTCCTATTACAACACTCAACTCTTTTGAATCTTTTGGCCTCAGCGAACAAGTTATGGCTGCTATGAACGAGATGGGCTTTACTGCACCAACTCCTATTCAAAGCCAAGCTTTGCCAATTTTGCTAGCTGGCGCAAATGACTTCATCGGTCTTGCCTCTACGGGCACTGGAAAAACCGCTGCATTCGGTATTCCTTTGATCGAAGGTATTGATTCAAGCAAAAAAGACACTCAAGCTCTTGTGATGAGCCCAACTCGTGAGTTGGCTTTACAAGTTGCTGAACAATTAACTCTTCTTGGTAAGAAAAAAGGCGTTCGCGTTGTAACTATCTATGGAGGTGCTTCTTATCGCACTCAAATCGATGGTATCAAACGTGGTGCTCATATCGTTGTTGCAACCCCAGGTCGTCTGGTTGACTTCCTAGAACAAAAAATGATCAAACTACAATCTGTTAAAACTGTAGTTTTAGATGAAGCTGACGAAATGCTTTCTATGGGCTTTAAAGAAGCTCTGGAAACAATTCTTTCCGCTACTCAACCATCTGATGGTCCTAATTCAGTTCGTGCTGCTTGTAGAACTTGGTTATTCTCTGCAACGATGAGTTCTGAAGTTAAACGTTTAACTTCAACTTACCTTGAAAACCCTGAAACTGTACAGGTGAATAAAGTAGGATCTACTGCAGATACTATTGATCAAGTTTACTACACAGTTAAAAACTCATACAAAACAGAAGTTATTTCTCGCTTGCTACAAACTCTTCCAGAGTTTTACGGAATTATTTTCTGTCAAACTAAGATGGAAGTTGCAGAACTAGCGGACATATTAACTCAACGTGGTTTCCCAGCAGATTCACTTCACGGTGATAAATCTCAAGCTGAGCGTGAATCAACTTTGAAAAAATTCAAACAAAAAGCTGTTAAAGTTATCGTTGCAACAGACGTAGCTGCTCGTGGTTTGGATATTAAAGATCTTACTCACGTAGTTAATCACTCTTTACCTTGGGATTCAGAGTCTTATGTTCACCGTATCGGCCGTACTGGTCGTAATGGCCAAAAAGGCACTGCAATCACTTTGGTTAATCCAGAGCAATTAAATCTTCTTCGCCGTGTTATGCAAAACACGAAAGCGACTCTTACAAAAGGTGTTATTCCTTCTGCAAATGAAGTTGCTGGTTTGAAGATCAAAGACGTTATGGAAAAAGTTTCTACAATGAATGAAAAGTCTGAGTCTCTGGCTTTGGCGAATGATCTTATTGAAAACCTTATCGCGGCTGAAGACATCAATCTTAAAGAACTTAGTAAAGAAGAGCTTCTTGCAAGATTTATCGCTGCTTACTTCCCACAAGTTTTTGTTAAAAAAGACTTGATGCTTGATTACATGGGCGACCGTGTTCCAAGAGAACTTTTACCGCGTGACCCTCAAGACAACCGCTTCACTCGTGGCCGTAGCCGTAGTGGTGGTGGTTTCGACAGAGGCGAAAGAAGTGATCGTGGTGGTGGCAGATTCGGCGGAAGATCTTCCGACCGTCGTGGCCCTAGAAATGATCGTGATGACCGCGGTGAGCGCTCTGAACGTAGTGGTGGCGATGACTTCAGACCAAGAAGATCATTCAGCGAAGCTCGCGGTGACAACGACAATAACCAATCTCGCGGCTTCAGATCCGAGCGATCATCAGAAAGACCTTCTGAAAGATTCTCTTCTGATCGATCTGAAAGATCTGACAGACCTGAGCGTCGTGGCGATCACCCTGGTATCCGTCGCCAAAGATCTTCAGGTGGTGGAGCTTCAGCTCCTCGCAGAAACTCTCCACGTGATTAATATGAGGGCTGCTAACTATTGAGTCTCATTATGAGATTTCATGGACAACGCCTGTCACTGACAAGTTTATCGACATCAACAGAGGCCCGAAAGGCCTCTGTTTTTATTTTGAGACATCTCTTTTTGCGGCACTCCCTTTGCTTCATTTGAAGACATGGAGGCTTAAATGAAGCATTTAATCATCACATTAATTGTTATGGTGGGCTCAATTGCTTGGGCGAAAACCGAAAGTGTACGTGATGGAGCCACAGCGAACTGCGAAAAGTGTCTGGAAAATGGAAATAAGACAGCTGATCAAATTCGAAGTTTACGCACAGCTATTTCAGCGGATCAATCCTATAAGGATATCTACAACTACAACGCCAGAACTAAAAACCAAAATAATTGCGAAAAATTTGCTTCTGAATCTGGATGGGGTACTTGGGGTAAAACAGTTATCGGCACTCTTAACGCCAATGATTTTCCTAATATTATGGAAGGCACCAAAGACCTAAGATTAGCATGTCCTGCCTACAGTGCTTTGTCTGAAACAGAAAAAAAATCGGTCTGGGTCGCTATCATAAATACAATGGCGATGGGAGAATCTACCTGCGGACTCAACAATCATGCAAGAGGCCCAAATGGAAGCTTGATTGGTCTGTTACAACTACACGTTGGCAGAGAAGCTTCTTACTCTGGTGGCTGCCGTCGCGGTGATGGTAATCGTCCTGAAACGAATCTTAAATGCGGACTAAATATGATCGAAGATCAGATGAGACGTAATGATTCTTTATTTTCACGCTCATCGTATTGGGATGTTCTTCGTCCTCAAGCCAGATCTCAAAAATATTTGAAAATTAAAACGGCTATTAAATCTCTAGCAATCTGTAAATAAAAAAAACGTCCGTGCACGTAAGCACGGACGCAATATGCTCCTTCCGGTACCTTCATAAATTGAAGACAGACCTAAGCGGTGGTTTAGAGATTTTCACATTGAAGACTAGTAAATATTTTTTATTTCTTGGTCTTCTATCTCTGTCCCTTTATCCGCTTTCTCAAGTTTCTGATCGGAGGAGCTCTGAGAACAGAATACTCCAGCTAATTTATTTTGAAAGACTCAAATCATAGTCTTACACCACTTTAACTGTCGACTGGACCTTAATCCTCGAAAAAATGATGTTCGATGTGAGAAAGCACTTTATTAAGAGTGAAAGTGATACTTTTTGCCTAGTTACTAAGTCTAAAAACTGTGCAATCGCACAGAAAAATCTCCTCCTTCTCTCTCTGTAGTTTAGCATTTTTGTAATACACATCATGGAGGATGTATGAATAACTTAGGGAAGAGTTCACTATTGATCTTGGCTCTAACAACTGTGGTTTCATGTTCAAAATCTAGTTTTACACCACAATCCGTTAGTGAAGAGTCACAAAAACAAAATACAGAAGCATCCGCAGAGATTTCTGAATCTGAGGGGCAACCTGATTTAGGATTAGAAAAAGTTTTTGAAGATGTCTCGACAA
>JBHIVS010000241.1:0-4225 GCA_041987885.1 Pseudobdellovibrionaceae bacterium
TATTACGAACTTTGACGATTTTTTGATTCATATTAATTCCTTAAATACACATAGAACTTAGCATGTATTTAAGGGTAAGAACTATCTTTTTCGTTAAAAATTAATGCTCGCCGCGCATGCGCAGTCGAGATTTGACGGTCTTTACTCCTGTTGTTTTTGCGACTTGGGCTTCAATATATTTTTTAAGACGCTGATTAGATACGACCCCATCAATTGATACTTCTTTTTTCAGCCTCGTAGTTGATAGTCTCGTCGTCGATCTCGATGTCTTTTGAGGACGAAGATACAAAACGACAGTCTTCGTAGGGTGGTCGATAAGCTTTCTGAAGACCAATTTCAGATTGGAAACTGCGTGGAGAATTGTAAATAGAGGGAATGCCACGCGCGATGGCTGCATCTGAAAAATCTAAGCTATCAGACAGTCTATGCCACTTAGCTTTTTTTTTCCTTAAAACTTCCTTCGAGCTGGATTGAGAATTTTTTGTTTTCATATTCAAAATTCCTTTCTTGCCATCTAGATTTAAATAAATTTGCCGCGCGTTGAGCTGTGGTTACTCTTTGATTATAACTTTTTAGTTTAAATCGAAAAGGAGCATAGATATGTATCCATACATGGTCTCTGTTTCCTATGAGATTTGACAGTATTTGGGTCGAGATCGCAGCTTGTGTTATCCCGTGACCAGAGTCGCCATTGACGATATAGATGTTTTTGCGCCCCAAAGGACGACCGATATATCCTAAGCCATCGGCCGTTTCTGTGACAGAACCGGTCCATTCTTTTTCGGTCTCGCCAAGTAATCCTAATTCGGTCAGCGCCCAATCTTGAACGAGCGAATATTTATCTTGTGGATCTGTAATGAAGCTTTCAATGACGTCTTCTCCTCCTAGAATTAATGAATCATAATACTTGTCATTATTTTTTTCGAGATGGGCATAGTGGTAGGGTAGACTTGTGTCCCATAGCAAAACATTTGGGAATGAGTTTTTCGGAAGCTTCATTTGTACAGCAAAAGTTTTAAAAACGGCTTGGTTATTGAAATTGGTAATTTTGTTATCGAGAGGTTTGTTATTGCAAAAAATAATATGCTTACAATAAACAATGCATCCATTGTGTGTTTGAATTAATGGAATTCTTGAGTCTTCGTATTTCGATAATTCTGTATTTATGTATAATTCGCCACCGGCTTGTATTATTTTTTCCAAGAGTGATTTGCAAAATTTTGTGAGATTCATTTTTGCTTGGCGTGGGTAGCTGATCGCTGGAGACTCAAAAAAATCAAATCCATTTTCATGAAATTCACATTCGACACTTCCAATAGTATTGGCTGCTGCCATTTCGTCTTGTAGGTATTTTATAGATGTAGAAGGTGACTTTATTAAAACACCTTCTAAGAATTCAAAGTCGCAATCTATACTTTCTGTTTCAATGATTTTTGCTAAATATTCAATACCCCAGCGGTGGCTTTTGATGATTTCTCGTGTTTTTTCGAGGCCATGCACAAGGAGTATTCTTGAAAGACCTTCGTCGATAATATCAGATAGGTGCCCCGTAGAATCAGCAGAAGATCCTTGGTTAGGATTTTGTTGCTCTAAGATGATGACTTTGAATCCTTGTTTTAAAAAAGAATAAGCATTTAAAAGACCAACAACTCCTGCGCCGACAATGCAAATATCTGTGGCTTTGTCGGATAAAAGAGAGGGATATTTTATTTCAGCATTTTTGCTTTGTGGTAGAGGCATGATATAAGTCCTTGTTGAATACATATTATTTTCTGTGCGTCAAAAATAACCATGTAAATTCGTTTTATTTGTCTGGAAACAAATTTCAAATTCGTAATTTGCGATTTTTTGGGTGTCTATTTTAGGGTGTTTCCAGAAGAACGAATATTCTGAATGAAGTATGTTGATAATGTAGATGTTGAATAGGAGGAATTATGAGTTTAACAAAATATCTTTTAGCGGGTGCTACGGTCTTGTTTATGGTTTCCCCTGCGATGGCGAATTTTTATGTCGAACCATCTATTACTTACCAAAAGTCGGATAATGAAGTGAAATGGCCTTCGCCACTGAATTCTTCTACGGGAGATTCGAAAGGTTTTGGTTTTGGTCTGAAGTTAGGCTTCCATATTAACGACGTATTTTTTGCGGGCTTAGATGGGCATTATTCTAAACCTAAATTTACGAATTCTGCTACGGACTATGATGCGACTGCGACAGAAACTCATTATGGTGCAGTTATTGGTGCACAAATGCCAGTTGCAGGGCTTCGTCTTTGGGGCGGTTACGTTTTTGGGGGTGAGTTAGATCCTGAAAAATCAGGAGCCGTAGATGTAAAATTTAAAGACGCTAAGGGGCCTAAGATTGGTGTTGGGTTTAAGTTAATGATGGTTTCTTTGAATGTTGAATATGCCGAGCTTGAGTATGACAAATCGGTTTTACAAGAAGCAGGACCTGTTTCTGGGACATTTGACTCTAAGTTGACCAATAAAATGGGTATGATCAGCGTCAGTATGCCTCTTACTTTGTAAGAAAATATCAGTTTAAAGAAGGAGGCGAAAGCCTCCTTCTTTTTAAGAAAAGCTTTTTCGTAAAAACCAACTGCTAAGGTGGAGACTCTGATTCTGAGGAGGGCTTTTCCCTTTTGCTTTTTTGAAGTATATGGACTAGATTCCTGCATGAGGACCTTCTAAAGAAGAAGGTTTTTTTGTTTTTAAGGAATAAAAATGAGAAAAGAATTTTATATCTCTTTTGCGATTTTCTTGGTTATCAATCTTGTGTTTTACTATTATTGGACTCCAGGGCTTTATTCTCTTTTTATTTTTGGGCCTTTTTTCCTCTTGGGAATTCGTGACATTCGTCAAACTCGACATGCGATAAAATCTAATTTTCCCGTGTTTGGTCACTTTCGTTATATTTTTGAATCCATCCGTCCTGAAATTAATCAGTACTTTATTGAATCCAATACTGATGGTCGCCCATTTAACCGTGAACAACGCTCCATTGTTTATCAAAGAGCTAAAAAAGTTCTAGATACAGTTCCTTTTGGAACGCAGCATAATGTTTATGAGAATGGACATGAGTTTGTAGTTCATTCTTTGTACCCAACTCACGTGGATCGTAAGGATCTGCGTGTGATGATTGGGGGCGAGTATTGTAAACAGCCTTACTCTCTATCTCTGCTTAATATTTCAGCAATGAGTTTTGGTTCGCTGTCGACGGCCAGTGTTTTGTCTTTGAATGGCGGGGCTAAGGACGGAAATTTTGCTCATAATACTGGTGAGGGGGGGATTTCTCCTTACCATTTGCAAAATGGTGGTGATCTTATTTGGCAGATTGGAACAGGTTATTTTGGTTGTCGTTCCCACTCAGGTGAGTTTGATGCGGAGTTATTTAAGAAAAACTCAAGTCATCCTCAAGTGAAAATGATTGAGATCAAACTTTCCCAAGGAGCAAAGCCTGGACATGGTGGGATGCTTTCTGGAAAAAAAGTAACCCAAGAAATTGCTTCTATCCGTAATGTGCCGATCGGTAAAGACGTTATTTCTCCTCCAGGGCATAGTGCTTTTTCTGATAACAAAGGAATGTTGGATTTCATTTGCCGACTTAGAGAGCTATCAGGTGGGAAGCCCGTAGGTATTAAGTTGTGCCTGGGGTATCGCCATGAATTTGAGTCTCTGGTTCGTTTGATGGCTCAAGAAAAGCAATATCCAGATTATATCGTTGTCGACGGCTCCGAGGGGGGAACTGGGGCGGCACCGATGGAATTTACAAATTATATTGGTACTCCTGGGACAGATGCTTTAGTTATCGTTGTTGATGAGTTAATTAAAGTGGGCCTAAGAGATAAAATTAAAGTTTTAGCGACGGGTAAAATCACAACGGCTTTCGACATTATTAAACTTTTATGTTTAGGGGCTGATGCGACATATGCGGCTCGTTCGATGTTGTTGGCATTGGGTTGTATTCAAGCTTTACGTTGTAATAATAATAAATGTCCTACGGGTGTTGCTACTCAAGATCCGAATTTAGTGCGCGGTCTGCATATTCCAACTAAACGAGTGAGAGTAAAAAATTTCCATCAGGAAACTTTGGAAACTGTGGCCCATGTTTTAGGTGCGATGGGTGTTAAGAATGTCGCAGATTTGAACCGTGGCCATTTGTATAAACGGACTGCTTCTGATCGAATTGCTAGCTATCAAGAAATTCATCCGACGCCTAAAGTTGT
>JBHIVS010000242.1:0-4224 GCA_041987885.1 Pseudobdellovibrionaceae bacterium
TACGCGAACAGAACTTCAGGTTTCTGTTCTGGGGCGAAAAGTCCTTGCTGAGATCGCGGAATACAAATCGGTGACCAAGGCTGAGCAGTTTGAGACGGCTTCACTGATGTACTTCATCCCATGTGCTGCCAACCTGTGGGGTTGGCTCACGAAGAAGAACCCAACCGACAAGCAGATCATGAAGTTCTACTGGTACAACTACGGTGATTCGTGGTTTGATCCAGTATATCGGTACAACCACGTCGAACGAAGGGTCAATGAGATCATTAAGAACCTTGGCTTTGAAGATGGGAAGACCATGCAGTTGAGCATTGAAGACTGGAACATGCTCAAGACGAAGATCAAGTACTAAGCAGTACGGTGCTAGTGGTCTTCGAGAGATTGACCTATGGCGACGAGTAGATTGATCAGACAAGGCCCGGTTCATTC
This sequence comes from Pseudobdellovibrionaceae bacterium, assembly GCA_041987885.1. Classification (GTDB taxonomy): domain Bacteria; phylum Bdellovibrionota; class Bdellovibrionia; order Bdellovibrionales; family Bdellovibrionaceae; genus Bdellovibrio. The sequence continues at coordinate 430 of JBHIVS010000242.1, forward strand.
CGGGTCTTGCAGATGTAACAGATGTAACTTTAATGTACAGCAATTGCAGTTAGTTGTACATTTATTTTGTGTGCTCGTAGATCACACCCGCTAGTCCAGGTAACATCTTTGGTACGCGGTTTTATGTTAGTGAATTTTCAATCGGCTATGTGCCGTAGGAGAAAATAATGTCTCATTGGATGTCTGAAGCTCGTCGCCAGTTTTTCTATGCTGTGTTCATGGCATACTCGAAACTAGAACCTGGAAACAATGTGCTCGCAGGTCAGCGTGGCCGTGAGGTTGAGTTGACTGGGTTCACTAAACTGGTGCGTTCCATGGAAGAAGATTCCCTGATGGCGCCAGGAACCATGGTATCGAGTGGGGTTCTTGCTTACGCAGACGCTCGTGAAATCATCAAGGGCAAGCGTGCCTCACAAGCCTTTGGTGCCTTCAAGACACGGCATGGTGCAAACATTCTTTACCTCGAGCATGTGGAATCTGTGACCGCCTTCATCAGGGAAGTCATTTCCGAAGCAGATGCAGGAACCTTGACATTCGAACGGTTCAGCGAACTGCTCGAGCGCATGCGCCCGCTCTGGATCACTCAGGAAGAAAATGAACGCCTGAATAAGGCTGGATTTCGCTGTAAGCGCCCTGGCGGGTGGATGGCTGCCTACAACCAGGTAGGAATCAAGATCCAGGGTCTCTGAACCTGTCAGCCCGAAAAGACTAGGAGCTTGCCTCCTATCGTTATAGAATGAAAATCTGTAACGGTAGGAGGCATTATGGCTCATAAGCACATTCCAATTTCCAACTCGGATATTGTTCGCATCACAAACTCGTTTGAAGGAACGAGTTTTTCTAATTACACTGAACTCGAAAAAACCATGTTTTCAGTTCGTGAACGCTTGCTCAAACAGTGGCAAGCTTCATTAGATGCTGATGGGGGTCCAACCAACCCGGATTTCTCAGTTTACCACGATCCCGAATACAATTATGAGGGAATCCATTGCTTCGAAAAGTCGAAGACATGCACTGGGAATATGGTCAAGTATTTCCATCAACTCAAGGCAGGGAATGTGTACAAAGGCTGGCACATTGGTTTGGCTGATCCGCGCGGGGTGATGTACACAGGCAAGTCGCCATCTGAAATGACTGTCCTCGATGTGTACAATGGGAATGGGTTGACCACAGCCCATCTTCTCGCGAATGGTTTTAACGTGGAATCATTCAATGACTGTGATCCACAGATTGAATACATGCAAGCCGCCTGTATGGATCTCGTCGGCAAGAAGGTGAAGAATCACAAGACCCTTCCAACCGCGCAGTTCGACATTGTAGTCTCTCTTGAAGTTCTTGAGCATTACACCGACCCGCTGATTCATGCTCGCGACCTTGTAAAGCTCACAGCACCAGGTGGATATCTGGTGGAGAGTTCTGGGTTCAATGGTAGTTCAGAGAACATTGGACACTTCGATACGTATGAGATTGATGGCGTGCGAATGAACTATCGTGAAGCCCGACGCAAAACGTCTAACTTTCTCTCGTTCTATTACGAGAAGGTCTTCATTGGCTTTGGTAAGATGCCGCGGATTTGGAAGCTGAAGGATGTTCCAGGCAAAACTCCAAAGCCCGCCCCGTTAGATATTCCAAACACTGCTTATGTGAAATCGCGCAAAAAGGGCATGTGATGACTAAAGTCAACTATGGTGAATATGTTGGGCCTAAAGTTCCTGACCACTTGGCTTCAGGGCTTGGAGATGCTGGGCGGAAAGTGCTGCAACTATGGATTGAATCTGAACTTGCCCGTCTCGAAATCCGTTGTCTGAATCGAAACTGACTACTGGAACTGAGACGATGAATCTTACCTGTTGTTCCTTATTTTCAGCTCTTGCCTGAACTTCACAACTTTTTCCAATGACTATGACATTGGTGAAGAAGAACATTTTTTTGGGGGTGCGGTAAGCGAGACAATGATCATCCGATTTAAAAACACTTCCCTGTGCGTTAGCAACACATAAATTTAGAAGAGTCAGCAACAGACATAACAGCGGTTTTATGTAGGTCATTTCTTTGTTCTTGTTAAACACAAATTATTAATCAACTCATTACAGGAAACAGTTCGCCAAAATTCAGCAAATCCACGACATGATAGCCTCCCCTTACTCCAAAAAAACTAAATTTGCAAAGAATCACTCGATCGTGCAACCCTGGAATTGGCAAAGAAACTACATGGCAAAGGGAGCTACAATCTTACTTCTTACAACTTGGTACGAATCAAGTTTTTCATATCCCTCTTCCCTAAATAGTCAAATCCAGTTTACTGAATACGCATAGCATGATGAGTTCGAATTTTTTCCGGCCACAAGGATTTAAAATATTGAATAACTGTTACAATTTTCTCATCACTCAAACGATCACCAAATCCACGCATGGGTGAATCAGAATCGATTGATCCTTCCTTGACTGTTTTAAAAAGTACCTCATTCGAATGATGCCAGGCATGACCAGTCCCGTTAAGAGCAGGAGCTATGTAGGATCCATTTTCATTCATTTCCCCTTTAGGAGAATTTGGATTTTGACCTTCTGCTTGAGTTCCATGACAGGAAGAACAATTTTTTTCATAGATTGTTTTGCCTCTATGGATTTGTTCACTATCAGGTTCAAGACTTAGGGACTCCAATGGAGTTGATTTAAATAAATACCAAATGATTATTAAAAAAAAAACGATTAGGGTAGAAAACAAAATGTACTGATTAGTACGTTTTTTTAAAGAAAAATTTATTGCCATTCTTCCTTTTGATTAAAATTTCTATAACGGTTAATCGCGATTACTTGACGCCCCTTAGCTTGATAGGAACGCATATAGTTTTTCAGAAGTTTCAATTCTACCTGACAATGAGGACACCAACTGGTAAAAAACGTGATTACCTCCACCTTATCCCTAAAATTAGATGGCAGAATAGGTTTACCGCTTAGGTGAGGTAAACCTGCAAGAATGGTTTGGACCTGAGATTTTCTAATGATCCTTATTTTTTTCAATCTACGCAACTATCAGGTAGAACAATTTCATTAACTGAATAAGCATTATCCGAATAATAGTCAATCACACTACTAGGAAATGCTTGTAATATGCCCCAACCAAAACTTGAAATTGTATAAAGTATTGGAAGATATAATCCTTTAACCATATCAAAACTTGATTCGATAGGAATGACAATTTCCTTACCGTCGGGGCAGATAATGGTTGCGTTGTAATCTGTTCTGGACCTTGGCAGGATCACTTTTCCCTCCCCTCCAATTACATTTGAACCCGATATTTCTGTTCTACCGTATGGAGAAATAAAGAAATGAGTCCCCTCTTCACTTAGTCCCTTAATTGAAACTAACTCGTTGTCGGTATTTATTATCGAAGCACATCCGACGCAAAAGAGACATTGGAAAAAAATTAATGTTTTTTTCATTCTTCTCTATTGATCTTTTAACTTCTTTTTTGAAGTGAAGTGATAAACCCAATCAACAATAGAAAAACCCTTGATGCATAGTTGGATACGGAGAAAGGTTCTGGAATTCTCGATTGATTCATTAATTATCTTTGGATCTCCTTCAGGTTTTGTTTGTACTTTTTTCATAATTCCTCTTCTAACTTACCACTAAACAGAGGTGAAGAAAGAAGAAGGAAGGAGAGTATGACGAGTATATGTTTCACAAGGTTTCTTATGAGTGGTTTAGGGTAACCCAATATATACCAGAACTTGGTTTGTTTTACAAGAATGTGGGGATTTTACTTGGAGGTTGTCTGACTGTGAAGAATTA
>JBHIVS010000243.1:0-4207 GCA_041987885.1 Pseudobdellovibrionaceae bacterium
CGTACCAATCGCTGTTCCGTGCCAGACGGAAACACCGACCTCGCCTTCGCTAAAATTTAGCCCGCCATACTCTGACATCTATCAAGCAGTAAGAGATTTGTTAGGTGATCGTGAGATATTGTCTGGTTACCAACGCGAGCTTGAAGCCGCTCTTAAAAGCTGCAAGTAATTTATGTCATGCTGCCCTTCCGCGCCGCCAAGTGCGGTAATCGGTGGGGCCTTCGCTGAGGCGAATGGCCCCGAATCTGACATTCGGCCAGGTGAATCTGTCGAGTGCTATGTCGCCAGATCTGGTAATACTACAGGTCTACATGACGACGCCACTGAAAATTTGGTCAACAAGATCGAGAACACGACCATCCCAGTTGTTAGAACAAAGACGCAAGCGTCAGTAAATGTTGAGCTCCGTTTAACAAAAATGCCTGACAGTCGTGTCCCAACTAACTGGACAATGTCAGAGACGCCTGAATCCGCTATGCAAGTTGTTCAGGAAAATGGCAAGTGGTTCATAAGAGGCACTTGGGCAAGCGGGCACCCAGATCTGGGTAAGACTTTCAAGATCCAAGTGATGGCTCATGATGCTGAAGGGGTCATTGACACCAGATCATTTACCGTAGTACCATCACTGGGTGATGATGCGCAAATCAGATTGATAAGCCCTTTACCTGGGGCTGTGGTAAACTCTAAGTTTGGGCCACGCATGCACCCAATTTATAAGGTGATGAAGGCGCATACTGGTATTGACATGAAGTATGCCGACAGATCTGTAAAGGATGTTGTTGCTGCAGCAGATGGTGAGGTTATTCTCGCAGGAGGAAATCCAGCCACCGGGTATGGTCTTAGAGTTCACGTTAAACATAGCACCAGTGCTGGCAAACACTTGTGTACCACCACATACAATCACCTCGCAAAAATCTACGTAGGTGTTGGTCAAAAAGTTATGGCTGGGCAGAAGATTGGCTTAGAAGGTAGTACTGGTGGCAGCACTGGGAACCATTTGCATTTTGAGTGCAAGCTTCCAGATGGAAAGTTTATTGATCCAGAGCCGCTGATCAATGGTAAGTTAAAAGTTGCCAGAACGACTCTCGAGAATGGTGACCCTGCTGACATTGAAGACGTTGAAAGCAATGCTTCTCTTTCTGAGAAAGAAGTTGAGGCTAAATCATCAAGCTGCGAACCATTTGGGCCAGACTATCCAAAAGATCCTGATGAGACGGACGATCCGCTCCCTCAAAATCCGCCGTCTGGCGATGCGTTTGAACTAGCATGGTTCTTCGCTATGACACACGAAGTTGGGCCTTTCTGGAATCAGTCATATCCTTCAGATCCTGAAGTATCTCAAGGGCTGATTGAGACAAAGGAACAACGAAAAAAATGCGGGTATGTGAATCACCCGACAGACCCAGGTGGTGAAACAAAATTTGGCGTTGCGCAGAATCCGAATCCGTCTATTCGCGTGAAGACCATAAAGTATGAAGAGGCGAAGAAAACAGGGTACAACAACTACTGGAAGAGCGCAAAGATGCCGTGTGTTGGAAAACCCACGCGCATCGCGATTATGCTGTTCGACATGAATTACATGCACGGTGCTGGAAACGCTAGAAAAATCTATCAAAACTCTGGAATAGAAAATACGCAGATGGATGAGTCCACGGCCCTCGAAGCTCTTTACAAAGCTCGTGTTGATTTCATTCGAGCTATCCCTAGACCGGAGTTTCAAAAAGGTTGGCTGAAGCGTGCATCTGAATGTTACAGATACGCTAAGTCTGTGTGAAAAGTTACACATTTGTCAACACTAAATAAGAAAAACATTGTACGATATCCCCATGAACACCACACCTATCATCAAAACCGTACTTGCAGAAGCCGACATCCGTGAAAATGGAGAAGGTATGCAAGCAGCCGTGCTGGTAGAGGCAATGAGCGTTGCAGAATCTGACTTTTCTGAGCCGCTCGATGGGGATGAACTTCTCCTCGAGCTGCTCGGAAAAACGGATGACTGAAAAGGTAAAGTTTCGATATTGCCAACTGTTTCGCGAGACTTTCGCCAAACACAAAGCCGCTGTTGCGTCTAAGTTTCAGGACTTCATTAAGTTGAAGTCCCAAGACCCGCTGGCCCCGTTCGGCTCAAAAGACAGACATTTTAGTGGGGAAGGAAACTTGTCAGGGTATATCCATGCAGGTTTGACTCACGACATTAGTGTTGTCTATAAGAGGCACAGCAAGAATCCTACCATCATCGATCTGTACGCGGTGGTGAGTCATGACGAATTGGGTACTGGGCAACCACCCAATATGAAATCACAAAAGAACATGGCCAAGAAAATGGCGTCACAGGATTTGGTGTGACATCATGGGCAATGTTGTTAGGATAGGTGACACCGTAAGTTGTGGTGATCACTCGGCAACAGGTTCTTCAAATGTGTTCGTCAATGGTATGCCTGTTACACACGCCGCGGCAAACGTGACCACTGGACATGGGTGCTTCCCACCAACAGTTTTCATAGGTGGGTGGTCTAGCACCGTGTTTGTGAACAACCAGCCAATTGCGCTGAAGAACAAGACAAAGATCCGACCTCATAAGTGTGGAAAGAGAACACACGATGGTGTGGCCATCACAGGATCTCCAGACGTTTCGGTGGAAGAATGAATATCAAAGAAGACGAATTTAGCGAGGTCAGATACCAAGACTTGGTCTCTCACGATCAATTTAGCGTAGCTGTAAACAGTGGACCATTTTGGTATCGTGTAGCTAACAAGTTCAGAACACCTTATAACCACGATTTGGTTGAGCGTTTGAATGGCCCTATGGGGTCCTTTTACACCTCTAGTGACGGTGGAAACTGGTGGTTTAAGGCCACCTTCAGGCCGCTGAAAATATCTTGGGATAAATTCAGAGCATACAGAGTCAACGAAGCAGATCCATTTGTAGAGCGACGCGGTTTTGCACCCTACGCAAGAATGATACCAAAGTCATTCCCAGTTGTCGAGTGGCCACCAGCAAGTCAAATGGCGGATAGGGTTTTCACTAGCTACAGGGTTGAATACAAAATTCTAAGCCCCAAACAGGCTCTTGACGCTGGATACAAACTCACAAGTACCGAAAGTGGGTTAGTGTTCTCGCCATCTGTTCTACCTGATGGGCTAAGTGGATCTCCATCATTTGATACGTTTCCACATAATGTGGCTGATGAGGACAATTCTGCACATTGGAAAATGAGGCCTATAGAGCCTATTGCCCCTGGGCCAGCTCCAGTTATTTCAGACTATCAGTACACTACTGTTAAGGATGTGACGGTATCTGGTGGAAATGGTGAGGCTCCATCTGTTTCTGTTACCCAAGAAACAAAGACTCTACCTCTTTTTCAGCGCAATCTTGCACACTGGCAAGAAGAGAAAAATAAGTACGACGAGGATTATTCTCTTTACGTCCAACAACACGCTCATTGGTCCGAATGGCGCCAAAAATCATGTGCCTTTGTCAGAATAAGAGATGGTAGAGTGCGAAATATTCTGAGCGTGACAAAGTTCGACGACGATAAGTACCTACACACTGGACTATCACCATTCTTTAATGAAGCTGGTTTATTCTTGGGATGGGGAGCAATTCAAGAAAAGCGAGTGGTATTCACGGAGACGCTTGAAAATTCAGAACAAGAGGTTTTTGGGGCGTGGATTCCAATCGCAGCTGGAATTACTATGCCTATTTCCAAATGGAATGAGACTGGAAATGATGTTTGGGTTGAAGCTCCAATTGAATTCGATTTCACAAAAGATCCAAGATTTCAAGGACCTTTCTAATGCCAATGAATCAGCCTAAAAATTATTCTTTCACTCCGTATCCAACAGGTGAAGTGAAGTTAATTTCTAGATCTTCTAGAAGATCTAGACTGTGGGCTGGTGGATCTTTTTGGAGATCTGTGGATAGGGGTGAATCCACTAACCACATTAAAATTTCATGTTTAGAAAGTGGTGAAGAACACAGCAAGCGCGGACTCTTAGTAGTTCAGAACGACATTCTGAACACCTATGAACAAGTTCAAGCAAACGGGTTTTTAACTGACCCTAACGTGCGTCTCACGAAAATAAACTTGAAATGGAACGAAGAAATAAGACTAATAAAAGAAGGTGGTACCATCAGAGCGAAAAAATACGGCATTAGTTGGCAAATAGCGGGTGAAACTCTTTTGACAGATATGGGTGAGGT
>JBHIVS010000244.1:0-4172 GCA_041987885.1 Pseudobdellovibrionaceae bacterium
TGCCAACGTTTGATGATCTACCTGAATCATTAAAGGCGCCATCGCTGCTTTTACTTCTATATTTGGGTCTTGTAACAAAGCCCCATCTTTATAATTTTTCAAAGCTTGCTCATACAAACCTAGAGATTTGTATTTATAAGCAGCGGTAATATAGTCATTATAACTTTTACCCATGGGTTTGGATTTATTTTTAGAAATATAAAAGACACCACCTATAACTACGGCAGCCATTACCAAAACAACCCAACGCAAAGATCGAGACTTCTGTTCAATTCTTTTTTGAAATTCCGAATCCCCAAGAACTCCATAACTTTGACTGGAGGTCATACCCTTTACAGGGTTTTCCTTTGCAGCCGTTACATCTTTTAAATACGGTGATGTATTTTTGAACGATGCTCCACCAACAGGAGTCGGTGGGGGCGTGAGCTCATCATTCAAGTTACCGACTCCGCCTTGTGATTCGGTCAATGCATCCGTTTTAGTGAACGTTTGATGTGTCACCGATTGAGTCATTGTCTCTTCCGACATATTGCTCAACTCTGCACGAACCATCTCAACAGCTTCTTTAAAAAGTTTATTTTCGCGGATATAAATCCAACGAGTTACTGGGGTTTTAACTTCATCAATTACAGAGATTTGCTTATTAAGTATAAGCTGACGAATCCCTTCTTGATCAAAGGGACCCAAGATTCTTGTCGATGATTTAACTAACCAAGACCTATCCGACTGAGTCAACCTTCCCCCGCTTCACCCATTTTAGAATGGCACGCTTCTCACTAAGAGTTTAATATCATCGTTTGTTAATGACAAACCTGCTCCTAAATAGCCGGACCTGGTTTTAGACTCATCCATAGCATCATGAATACCACCAGTGATATAGATCCCTTTGAATAAATTGTAGGTCAAAGAACTACGAATATTTAGCTTATTAAAGTCAAAGGCTTCGATCGTGAATTTCATACGGTCGTGGAAAAAGTTATAATCAACGCCCACACCACCGGTACTTTCAATCATACCGCCGCGTAATGTGAAATCCCAAAAATTCTTAGCAAATAAAAGAGTGAATTTTAATTCATTCTCATAAGTTTTTTTGATCGTTGTATCGGAACTACCACCGCCACCAGAGTTATCTGTAACTTGGACTCTTTGTGTAGAAACAACCCCAAGAGGGTCATCCACCACACCAATATAATAGTAACGATCAAGACCTGGTTGAATTTTTACTCCCCAGTGACTCTTGGTTTCGCCCACATCATTTAAGTACTCAGCTCTAAAATCAAATGTCGTTTGAATCTTGTTATAAGTATCAAGCATGCCACCGATACTCTCAAAGGCTGTATCCAAGTTTTCGGCCGTTCTTTCATCTGCTACGAGTTTACCTAAAGCACCTTCACCGTCTTTAATTTTCGAAGTGATTTCTTCAAGATTTTGAACTGTATGAGAAAGTTTTGTCCAAGTTTCACGAACACCCGTTTCCGAACGATCATTCATGACTTCATGAAGACTCGCCGTCACACTACGCACATCTTCGATGATTTCGCTAATTTTACCTTTATTTTCAGCCGTCATTTGCGACAAATCACCCGTCAGCTTTTCGATATTTTGTACAATTCGACCTAAAATATGCGCATTTGTACCATCATCAGAGGTTGCTTCTCGCAAATTATTACTCACTTCTTTGAGAGAAGTCGCAACGCTCGCCACTTGCTCCATAAGAATCTCTAAAGATCCACCCTGCTTAATATTCAAGATCTGAACATTATCACCCAACTCTGGATCCGTCGGCGAACCAGGGTAAACTTCGATATGCTTATCCCCTAAAATACCCTGTGCTTTGATTTCAATAGATGCAGATTCAGTCAGCGTTAATTCAGAACGGAGTGAAATGTCGATTCTCGCCATTCCATCTTGCAAACGAATATCCTTAATAATACCAACCGGAATACCTGCTGAACGAACCGCGGAGTTTTTTACCAACCCACCAGCGTCTGGCAATAAAAACCAAGCTCTTTTTGATCTGCCTAAATAAGATGGATCATCACTAACCTGCATAGACATGACGGCAATGAGTGTTCCCACCACAATTACCATTAATCCTACTTTAAATTCTGCAGTCCGAAGCCAATTCATTGATGTTTCATCCCTTTATTCACGAACTTCTTAACCAACTCTATATCGGTATTATAGAAATCCTCTGGAGTCCCAAATAATAAAACCCTGCCACTATCCAACATTGCAATATGATCGGCAATTCTAAATGCAGCAGCTAAATCATGCGAGACCATAATCGAGGTCACGCCTTTTTTCAACTTATGGGTATCCAGTATCAAATTATCCACCATTTCAGTCAAAATGGGATCTAAACCCGTAGTAGGCTCATCATAGATTAAGATTTCTGGATCAAGGGCAAGGGCTCTTGCTAAGCCAGTTCTCTTTTGCATTCCCCCACTGATTTGACTGGGTAGTTTATTATAATGTTTAGACTCCAAACCAACTTGCTCTAATTTTTCCTCAGCAATACGAAGGACCTGTGAAGGCTTTAACTGACGACGATGTTCAAGCAGGGGAAAGCTAACATTTTCAATAACGGTCATATCATCAAACAATGCTGCTGATTGAAACAACACACCAAAGTTACAACGAAACTTCGTCAGCTCATTCGGTGATAATTTCGAAAGATCAGTACCTAAAACTTCCACGCTACCTGATGTTGGTTGATGCAAACCTAACAGATGTTTTAGCATCACACTTTTTCCCGTACCCGAAAACCCAATGATAGCTGTCAAACTCCCCTTTGGAATTTCAAGATTTACACCTTTTAAAACAAACTCTTTGCCACCATCGAAAGATTTTTTTACATCTTTTAATGATACGGCGATCTCTGTTTTTGCCATTAGTTAATCCCCATCAGGTTATAGAAAATACGGATCATGTTGGTCACAAAGTAATCTAAAATAATAATGCCAACCATACTTTGTACGACACCTTGATTGGTCGCATCTCCAACTCCGCGTGCTCCACCTGTTGTGTTAAACCCGCGATAGGTACAAATCACAGCAAAGTAAATACCAAAGATCATTCCTTTGATAAGACCTTCGTTAATATGCTTAACTTCGATAAAATCAGAAATCTTTTGCCAAAAAATAGCTTCGTCTAAACCAACAAGTTTCACGCATAAAATATAGCTACCAAGCATAGCCATAAAATCAAAAACTGCCACCAAAAGAGGCATACAAATAAATGCCGCGACGATACGTGGAGACACCAAATACTGCTTAGTATTAACACCCATCACATCCAAAGCGTCAATTTGCTCATTAACTCTCATCGTTCCCATGCGCGCAGCCATCGCACCACCGGCTCTTGCTGCAACGATAAGCCCCGTCAACACGGGCCCTAATTCTCGAGTAATTCCTAGAGCTACTGTCGGTCCCACCATATTTACAGCATTAAATAATTTAAAACCCAAATACAGCTGCATAGACAGAGCTAAGCCCGTAAATCCACCGGTCAGACAAATAATGCCAATCGACTGATTACCAATGAATTCCATATGGCGAATAACTTCAGAAAAACGAGACGGTTTTTCCGTAATTAACTGCACACTCTCTTTAAAAAAGATAATTACTTTTCCTGTAGTCGTTACACTCTGGGAAACGGTTTCGTTAATTGCCTTACCTAAAGAGTAAATACCTTTATAAACTGACTGACCTAGCTTCACTAGATGCTCCCTCATTATTCTGCGACAAGGTCTGCGTCTTTACCGACGTAAACTCTTGGAACACGCTCGCCAACACTAGTAAGAATTTCCCACGTAATCGTGCCTGCCAGTGCTGATAAATCTTCTGCAGTCACATTTAAATTTTCAGATCCACCAAACAATATCACTTCTTGATCTTTAAACTGATCCATATCCTGATCACCGACAACATCCGTAATGTCGATCATCAGATAATCCATACAAATAGTTCCAACTTGCTTAACTTTTGTTCCGGCAAAAATCACATCTGACCTATTTGATAAAATACGATGATAACCATCTGCATATCCGATAGGAACCACACCGATAACTGATTCTCTCTGGGCAGTCCATCGCGCACCATAAGAAACAGTTTCACCTTTTTTTAATCGTCTGCACGTTGCCACATGGGATTTCAAAGTCATTACAGGCT
>JBHIVS010000245.1:0-4156 GCA_041987885.1 Pseudobdellovibrionaceae bacterium
TTTTGGCCAAAAAGTTGGCGAAAATGCCAAAAATCCGCGATTTTTGTACCCTGGCGAAATTTCCGAAAAAACTTTTGAAAGTTGAGCTTCCAAGTCTTTTGGAATTTTTCCAGAAAAGGCAAACCTAGATGATTTAAAGTCCGAATACATATCCATTTGCAGTCCGGGATTTTTCTTTACCAGTTGCTGCATCTTTTTAAAAGTCAGTTCTTTATGATAATTAGTAAGACTAGTTACAAAGTTTTTTTCCTTTAATGTATCGTTCAACAACTTTAACTGACTATTTTCGACATCAAAAAAGACAGTATTTTTAGAACTGCCCTTACCTGCCAATGCGATCCATTTTTCATTTTGCGCCACGTTCGTTGGATTATAATTTAAATAGCTTTTAATAAACTCTGGGCGTTTAAAAACTGGAATCGAAGACCGTTTTAAAGATTCCTTAGTGGCAATCGAAGCCGCTTCTGTGGCTCGCACTGTATTTTCAGCAGCCTTACTTGCGGCACTTAACTCTTTGATAGCAACCGCGGCCCGAGCGCCTTTTGTAAAATAACCAGCTACTAAGGTAGGATCAACAACAGTTCCAATCGCGTAACATTCAAGCTCTTCTTTGGCGAGCTCCGTGTAGCAAGAATATCGGTTATATTGTTTTGCTACACTTGAAGAAATCATGGATTTGAGCTTTTTAATACCAGCAATACTAGCCTGCAAATTTTCAACATTCTTAGACTGAGCAATACGATCCATTCTTCGAAGTTCGAAATCTCGACTCATCAACTGACTTTGCCACAAAGATTTTGCTGATGTTTTTGATAAATAACTATCGTTCATCTTTGAGTCAGGAAAAAGATTCTTAGCAAGCTCTCTTTTACACTCAATCGATTTATCACATTCATTTAAATAGGCTTCTCTGTTTTTATTATCCGCTAAGAATTTTTTCCAGCTCCCACTGATCATTTCTGCCCCAGAAACTGCCATATCTTTGATTGCAACACCTGTATCTATCAGAGCATTTTTATATCCACGTGCACAGGCAAGGGCTTTTTTTGTTTGGTATTCATAGGACTCTTGGCAAATTTTATCAAAACTACATTTCTTCATCAGTGGTGCCCAGGCGGGATTCTTTTTCGCAAGATCTTCACACTGATTATTTTTTACCTGAACCTGACAATTCCATATCAACTGATTGATTGTTTTCTTTTGCTCAGAATTACAATTGTTAATACCTTTTTTACACAAAGACTGTAAGGCGACCGCCGATGCTAAATCAGTCATATCCATTACAGTTATCGGCCCTACAGCGAAAGACGCTGTACCTGCGATAGTCATGACTGTAAAAAGAATATGTTTGATAAAACTCATCAATGCTCCTTTTAAACTTATCGGAAGCAAATGAGTTTTATATAAGAAATTTGTAAGTGATTTTCAGAGTTTATACTTTTACAAAGAGCCAATAGGGGCTTGTCTTTTTAAGCAACTGAAGCCCATATCTTTTTTCTAGATAATTCATGGTTTTTTCTGAAAAAAAACTCACATGTGTCAGGTCGCGGCGATAATGCCAATCTCCAAATGCAGCTTCCCCTTTGTGAGAAGAGGTCATTACAGCCAAAAGTCCTTGGGACTTTAACAAACGCAACTGCTTTTCAATCACCTCTTGAGGATTGTATAAATGCTCCCAGACCTCCGTAGAGGTGATCACATTATAGGTTCTACGAAACTCCTCAACATTAGGATGATAAAAAAGATCGTAATGGTAAGTCTTCATCCCTTTTCCTGCCAAGATCTCTGAAAGCACAGGACGAATGCCACAGCCATAATCTAAGGTCTGCAATTCACTTAAAGAAATATTTAAACGTTTATAATGATCTTCGATATGTTTTACCAATGGCATTAAGAATGCTGTGTGACCTGGACTTCCCTGATCATTATGCTGATCATAACGCTGACGTTCTTCAATCAAGTTTAATCTTTGCGCTGGGTCCATAAAAATCAGATCGCAGTGAGAGCATAAAAAATAATCACGCATCGGAGCTTTAACCACGTGAAAATGAGACGAATCTGGAGTATGACATAAAATACAATTCACAACTGCACACCCTTATAAGAAATTTGCCATTCAGGCTCTCTCTTAAAGAGTGCACTATACGGAAATAGTGGTCAAAATATGATTTACATAATGCCTCTGCTATATTTACTTGCCGGGATCAATCATTTTAGAAATCCTAAATTTTATCTATCAATGATGCCACCTTGGATACCAGCTCATAAACTCATGATCGCCCTGAGTGGTATTGTAGAAATTGGTGTGGCTATTTTACTATCCTATGAACCAACACGAGCATTCGGCGCTTGGATAACTATTTTAATGTTGATCGCCTTTATGCCCGTCCACATTTATATGATACAAGTGCGTCATACCGTTTTTAAACGAGTAAACCCTTTCATTTTATATATCAGAATTCCTCTACAGTTTTTATTAATCTATTGGGCTTGGACTTATACATATCTCTAGATGAACCTAAAGGATTTGAGCCTCTGTATTGGTTCTTATCCTAAGCATCACTTACATTAGTGCTAAACGACTTGCTCTGAAGGTCAAAATCTGTAAAAAATAATTATGGCTAAAGTAATACTTTATAAAAAAAATCCGTGTCCTTATTGCGATCGTGCTATCAACTTCCTTGAAAACAAAGGTGTTGAATTTGATATCATCGATCTAACAGATAAACCTGAAGAAATTGATCGCATCAAAGAAGAAACAGGCTGGAGAACTGTACCTATTATTTTGATCAATGGAAAATTGGTTGGTGGATATACTGACCTTAAAGCCTTAGAAGAAGAAGGCAAACTGGATGAGCTATTAAACAACTAATGTTTAAATAAAAAAGAGGCTAAAAGCCTCTTTTTTATTTCCGCATTTAAATGGAATTCTAATGTTCTAATTTATTATCTAACTTATTGTCTCAACTCTGTTCTTAAGCTCATCTCAACAGGCATATCAAAAAACTTTTGAACTCCTAAAATCATTTCATCAACTGTTCGCGCTTTTGCACAGACCCCAACAAGAGTGTTCCCAAAAGGTAACCATACTGAAGTTGTACGCACGTAAAAACGCACTTTTCTCATTGCTAAATCTTCACCAAAATAATGTCGAGATCTTTCGATAAGTTTTAATAAAACTTTTCCATACTCAGCACCTTCTTCTTCTGAAGTTTGAGGTGCTTTTAATCCCTCTTTCCCGAAAGGAGCATTAAATCCTAAGTGCTCTCCGAGTTGCCACAACATCCAAGGCCTTGCTGCCAAACCACGCCCAGCCATGGCCATATCACAGCCGGTATCCTTCAGCATAGCAAGAGCGTCTTCAAAAGTCTGAACATCACCATTACCAATAACTGGAAAATCAACAGCGGCATGAAGCTGTTTAATTTGCTCCCAATCCGCACTGCCTCTACGTTTTTGAGCAGCTGTTCTAGGGTGCAAACAAACCCATGAAGCCCCTGAATTTCGAAGCCCCATCACAAACTTCAATAAATCATCAAATTCCTTGGTGCTTCCCACGGCGCGCAGCTTTACACTCACAGGAACTGAAGAATTTTTAGTCGTCATCCTAACAACTTCGGCGGCATAATCAGAATCCCCCATCAGAGCTACGCCATAATTGTGTTTTAACGCTTTCTGAACGGGACAACCCATGTTGATATCAATCGCCTCTGCACCCCACTCTATAAGTCTTATAACACTTTGAGCGATAGGTTCTTCTTCATTGCCCAAAATCTGAGGAACTAAACCTGGTTCAAATTCAGCACGCATTGTTTCGGGAGTTTTTTCTAAATTTTCCCCAGGAACACGGCGAGAATTCAACATTTCTGTTGGCCAAATTGTATATGCATTTTGTGGAAGATATTCACGCATGACTTCGCGAAGCGCAACATGAGTAAGCCCCACCATAGGAGCTAAACAGAGAGGAAAATTAACTTTACCATCGAGTATGGGGCGATGGAGGCCCCATCCAAGATGAGACATTCTAATACTGATTCAAATTAAGAGCGTACTTTGGAGCAAATTTACGGACAACTTCATAACTTCCAAACATAACAGAAGAAAAGAAAAGGTCCCCTAGAATTTGATTTTCGAAAAATGGAATAGCCGCTACATA
>JBHIVS010000246.1:0-4155 GCA_041987885.1 Pseudobdellovibrionaceae bacterium
ATATTCTGATTTTTATATTGACATGAACGTGAATGTGACCTAAACAGAATTATTTTTTACCTAGAACTGTTTTTTAGAAATAACTGCGTCAAATCTATCTATTTCTAGAACACTTTTATATCAAAAATACAAATTTTCTGTAAAAGTCGATTTTTGGCAAAATATCCATTTCCACAATCTGCTGCAAATCCCCCCTTCAAATATATGGGTGATGCTCTGGCGGGATTGGCGCTTATAAAACTAAATCACTATCTTAAGAGCCCTATTGCCACAAAAAATTTAGATTATAATTTCGTGACTGAAGCGTGGCAAAATCTAGATCCACACTGCGAACTTTACGACCGTTCACAACCTCGGGTACGAGCCCTTCAATCACAAATTCCAATGGTGAACCCAGATATTTGCAGAGAGTTCGAAGAGTTGTTCAGCGACACACTTGAGTCTGCTATTAAACCTTGGGGAGTAGACTTATCTTCTCTATGCCTGCTTTTAGATACCTTTGCTTGGTTTGAACAAAAAACGGGCCAAGCTCTGATGTATAACTTTGCATTTAATTTTTCAAAACCTTTCACTGAAAAATTAAAGTACATCTTTTCTTTCCTATATCATTTGCGTGGACTAGTTGCCCTAGATCACAACACACAAACCGAGGACACAAGTCACGAAGGTGTTCGCGTCGATGCTATTGCCGACTATTTACCAAGAGCAGAATATATTGCCAACGATGCCATGCTCTATTGGACCTTCAAAAAATACTCTCAGCCCTTCACCGCAAAGGCTAATGATCCTTCACAGGTTTCAACTCTCTTTGCTGCACCGATGGAAAAAGCCTTTAAAAAATATTCTCACAATGCCTGTGCATTGATTAACAATCTTCCAAAAAACTTTGTTCAATCTTTAAACCAAGTTGAACTAGAAGAGGCTTTATATCTAGTACAAATGGACTGGCTTTTAGGCTCACCTGCTGGCTTACTTTTCAAAATTCGCGAAGAACTTTATGGTCTGCAATCAGGATATGAACGTATTTTCTGGAAAGATGTAGAACCTAAATTCAATAGTTCAATTTTTAAACTAGATATTCATTGTCATGTGGATGCGAGCTATTTAAATCAGGAACTGACTGCATAGCTTTTAAATTGAATATAAAGAAAAAAGGCAAAGGAGATAATCCTTTGCCTTTTTTTTATTTCATAGTTTCGAATTGCATAAAGCCCAAAAAACAAAATCTATTCCAAGCGACCTATAAGCCTAATCTTCTGTATAGTTCTATTTAAGCTACGGTCTTTTTCTGTAAACGCCCTTTGAGCTTATAACCTAAGAACGCCAAGAGAGCTACACCAAGGACAATAATAACTACTATCTTAAATTGTTTTAGATAAATTAATATTTCTTCACCATATATTGCGATTAAATAAATTTGAGTCGGCACACTGATCAAAGCAGCAATTCCATCAATCAATAAAAATTTCCAAACTGGAAATTCTAACATTCCACAAGCCAAATGCCCTGGAAATCTAAGGCCTGGAGTAAATCTAAAAATACCACAAGCCAAAGCTCCGTACTTTTTTGTCCAATGCTCTACTTTTTGCATTACACTTTCAGAGAGAATTTTAGAGACTCGCGGAGAATATAAAATCTTTCGTCCGAAAACTCGCCCTATCGTATAAATAATCGTATCACTACCGAGCACGGCTATGAATGCCACCACAGCCGCAATATGCATATTAACGCCATGGGCTCCTTCATAAGGAGGAGGCCAATGTTCTGGATGCGCCCCCATATAGGCTAAAAAACCTACACTCAACAATGTCACTTCTTCAGGCAAAGGAAAGCCTACGGCAGAAAGGGCCATCATTCCTACAAGTAAGAGGTACACCATATAAGGCTCGTACACGAACTGAGCCATCCACTGAAATATGGGTTCGTTAGCAAATTCCAAAATGATTTCTCCTCGTTGCACGTAGTACTATGTATGAATTTGAAGGGCTTGAATACCCTTAGCTCGGTGTGCTAAATTGCTTCGACGAGGAAAAACATGCAAAATGCCAGAGGATTTGAATACGGAGTACGACATATACTAAGTCCTCTTGAAGGAAAACTTAGCCAGTCCGTCTGCGAAGAGCTCTCCATATCTCTTGAAGAATTTGAATTTTTGCTTAATTTTGGAGCTATTTATTATAAAGGCCAAAGAGTTCTCGAAGACATCACTGTGTCTCAACAAGACTATATTCGAGTTCACACTAAACCCCGCCGTTTCCCGATGGAGCTCCTACAAAAACGAGATCTTATAGTTTTTGAAAATGAAAATTTTGTTGTGCTAAATAAACCAGCAGGAATCCCTGTTCACCCTACGGTGGACAATATCAAAGAAAATATTTTATTTTTCATAGAACAACATTTTAAACACTCTCTTTATGTAACCCATCGACTAGATGTTCCTACACAGGGACTTATTGTCTATGCAAAAAATAAAGAATTCCAAAGTGCCTTTAACAAATTACTTATTAGCCAAGCAATTACAAAAAAATATAAAGCTCTTTGCGAAGGAAAAAATGCTGTCACGGGTTTGATTCAGCACTTTATGGAGCCAAGCCCTCGAGGCCCTAAAGTTGTCAGCAAAGACCCACAATCCGGTTGGCAAGAATGCCTCTTAGAAATTGAATCCACCCAGAATATTGAAAACTACTCGGAAGTTTTCATCAGACTGATCACTGGACGAACACATCAGATTCGCGCACAGCTAGCGGCACTAGGACACCCCATTCTAGGAGACCATACATACGGCGCCGTTAAAAAATTTGATTTTGATAAGATAGAACTTAAGGCTTTTTCGCTAGAGTTCGAGGACCCATTCAGTCAGGAAAAATATAAATTTCAACTTTAAGCCTCTTATTTTGAATACAATTTCATCAAAGAGGCTTCGCTATAGGCTCGCAACCTAGAACAGGTATGCGTTTGTCATCACAAAGTATTGATTATTTTCTGGCTGACCAAAAGCAATGTCTTTGCCTTTGTTAGATTGCAATGTTGTGCGATTGCTAAAACCCACCAAGAAGTTAATTCCGCGCATTGGACGAATACTAAAAGCGACCTGATAAAAAGCTTTTGTAGAGTGGCGTCCATCCAAATCTTCTGTATTCGAAGAATAATACCAAGCCTCATCAAAACCAATACGTGGTTTGAAAGAGAAGTATTTATTGATATCCAATACCAACTCCACGAAATGCTCTAACTCAGCAAGCTTATTTGTAGAGCGTGGGTCGAACTTATAATTTCCGTCAGTGTAAGTCGGAGTGTCGTAATTAAAGGTCGCAGTGCGGGACTGCCAAAAGATATCAGGTTTAATTCCATAACTGATAGAAGAATACTGTCCAAACGAATATTCAAAAAACGTTTCGAACCTAAACTTTGCAATCATACCACTATCACGTGAATAATCGCCTGTTGGTAAGTAAACTTTGAAGTTCCCAGAAAGATCCACATCACCAATATAGCCTAAATCATACAGTGCATAGGATAAGTGGATATCTTGAAGTTTAAAATCAGAATGGAGATAGTCTCCATATTTATTCTGCCCGGAAGTATTAAAAGTGAACGGCACACGTAGGGAAATTTTTTGATCTTCATTGATCTTTTTATTAAAGCTAAAATAAGTGTAGGTATCTATCGATCTCTGACCTGTTGATTTACGATTGTAGGTCATATGTTCTTGAGACGCGATATTAAACAAAGTGACGTTCCAAGACTTCAAGAAAGAATCTCCTGCCGCCATCACGTTTAGCTCTTCTTTTTCTTGAGCTCCTGCGGTCAGAGGCACCGTGAACGCAAATGCAGCTAGTAAAAAAATCTTGGGCAACAGAGTCTTGAAAGTCTTTTTAAGCATTGTATCTCCGAGATCAAAAATCCTCGCGAATATGCCACACTGCCCCGCCTTTAACAACCTGAAAACTGATAAAAAAATTTCCATGGTTATGGGAGTCATCGTTTAAGCTTGAGTCACATAAAAGCATCCGATACAACTTTGCTTATGAAATATTTTCTAAAGCTAATCCAAACGATCGTAGTCGCGGCCGCCCTTTTTCTTACTGGATGTGCCATCTCCTTCAACAAAGAGAAATTTAGTCTTCCGCCAAAGGCAGATAACGAGATTTCAGT
>JBHIVS010000247.1:0-4128 GCA_041987885.1 Pseudobdellovibrionaceae bacterium
ACTTGTAACGTAAGCAGACGTTCTCATTTTCATGAGAAAATTAACAGAAGTAGAAAGTCATTATTTTATTTTACTTGTTTTCAGCACCACAAGCTCTCTAAAAAAATTTAATAAGACCCATTTCTAGATTTATTTTACCATTTTGTGAATTACTTTGTCAAAAATTTTTAAAATCAATCATTACTTTTTGAAAGCACGACGGAAAGGGTCAAGCAAACTAGGAGCTCTGACAATATTTTCTTTGCCAACATATTCAGAAACTTTTTTCAAAATAGAACCGGAATCCTTAGAAGAAAATCTTACCTTAGCTTGCGTATCTAAAATCAAAGAAAACTGCTGACCAAGTTTTCCACTGATTGAAACATCAACTTCGGCGCTTTTAATACTTGACCAAGTAAAGAAAATATTTTGTCCTCGACGTGGATTTTTATATTCAAATTCAAAACCAGTATCACCCAAGATAATTTTTCCATTTTCAACCACACCTAAATAGGCTGTTCCTTTTGTTTCATAAAAAATTTCAGAATTATTAGTTGCCAAAATCGTCCTCATTTCCGTTTATACCTGTATTATAACATATCTAAATTATATCAAGAACTAAAGAAGCTAATAAATATGGGCCCAACGAGGGATATGGTTTAAAGAATAAATATAAAAATGTTATCATTAGATTATAAGAAAAAACTAATAAAGGAGGTAAAATGACTTTAATCGGAGTAAAAATTGATAGACTATTTCTCAGAGATCTATTCATACTACTAGTTGGTGTAGGCCTTTATATTCTCTCTATTCAACTTTTTGTCGTTCCTAACGCGATGGCCAGCAATGGAATCGCAGGATTTTCAGTATTTATTCACTTTGTTTTCGGAATGAATCCAGCTTTGACTTTTTTTGCAGTCAATATTCCACTCTTTCTTTTGAGTTGGAAACTACTTGAGCAGCGGGAATTGTTACTGACCATTCCTGGAGCGCTGGCCATGAGCGGATGGATGATGATTTATGAAGCCATAGGAATTACTGGCTTTCAAATGGACTCATTGATTACTGTGGGAATTATAGACGGAATCCTCTCAGGAATTGGTGCAGGTTTAGTTGTTCTATCACAAGGAACATTTGGCGGCTCTATTCTACTTGCGCGACTTTTTGAAAACAAGTGGAAAGTGCAAATAGATAAAACGCTCTTTGGTATTGATATTGTAGTTATGCTATTAGCAGTCGTGACTTATCTTGCCCTTCCAAATTTTTTTGTCACACTCTTATCTTGTTACATCTTCAGTAAAGTCACACGTTTCATCGGACGACCCTCATACCGCCAACAAATTTTACAAAAAGTTGGATTAATAAAAAATGAGTCAAACTGTTCTTGCACAACTAATGAATGTTCTTGCTCTAACTAACAAAAAAATCCCAGATTGGGATTTTTATTTTTTCTTCTTTCTCTTAAAAGCATTTTTAAAAGTTCCGAGGAAACTAGGGGATTTAACCACTTTATCGTTTCCTAAATAATGACGAATCCATTTTAAAACAGTTCCTGAGTTTTTCGATGAGAATCGAACCTTAGAGCCATTTTGTAAAACGATTGAAAATTGTCGACCAACTTTTACCTCACCTTTGAGGGATTTTGAAACATCACCCTCAACACGAGCTACTGCCGTCCAAGGAAAAGTCATATTTTTTTCAACATTTCGGTCATTATAAAACTCAAAAGCAACATCACCAATCAGAATTTTTCCATATTCAGCAAAACCTAAATAAGCAATTCCTTCTGTTGAATAATCAGCCTTAGTATTTAGTGATTGAGCCACAGATTCTCTCCATTTCCTAGATTAATAATCTAAAAACCATTATACCATAAAAACGCTTTACTTGCCTTAAATACTTCAATTTATTAGAGAAAAGTAAAATAAAAAAACCAATCCAAAGATTGATTTTTTTATACCAAATCGATTACATGATTTGAGCCCAACGACCGAGGATACCCACGACGAAGAGACCAAAGATAATAACGATTGGAGAAACTTTTTTCTTAAGCAACCACATGCAAAGGAATGTGATAAGCAAACCAGCAAGACCAGGAATCAATTGATTCAAGTTATCTTGAAGGTAAGTTACTTTTGTAGGATCAAGAGAAAGTTTGTTACCTACTTGACCAAGAATATCATGAAGTTGTGTACCAGATACAGAACCTTTAGGGAATTCTACGTAAGCACCTTTTTGTAAAGGAATTTTTGAAACAACGGCGTTAGGACCATTAAAGTTAATTGTTACCCAACGTTGAATCAATACACCAAGGACGAACATACCAAGGATAGATGCACCTTTAGTAACAGTTTGGAGAAGTCCTCCACCAAGGTCTTTAGTGATTGCAGAACCTGATTTATAACCAAATTCTTGAGTGTACCACAAGAAAGCGATACGGATAGCGTTCCACACGATGAAGAAGAAGAGTGGAGCGATAATTGATCCACCAGTAGCCAATGAAGCTGCAATTGCACCAACGATAGGACGTACTGTAAACCAGAAGACAGGGTCACCGATACCGGCAAGAGGACCCATCATACCAACTTTAACCCCTTGAATAGCGGCATCATCGATATCAGCACCGTTAGCACGTTCTTCTTCAAGGGCAAGAGTTACCCCGATGATAGGAGCGGCAACGTATGGGTGAGTATTAAAGAATTCCAAGTGACGTTTCAAAGCTTCTTTAGCTTCTTCGCCAGAAGGGTAGAGTTTTTTCAATGCTGGGATGAGCGAGTAAGCCCAACCACCATTTTGCATACGTTCGTAGTTCCAAGAACCTTGGAGGAACATTGAACGCCACATAACGCTACGACGGATTTTCTTATCAAGAGTTACTTTATTTTCAGACATTTTTTAGATCCTCCTTTCTTAGTAGTCGTTCAAGATGTCGCCAATTGGGTCACCTGATGAAGATGCAGTACCATTTCCAGAACCACCAGAAGCTTGGAGGTTAAGGTAAACGATAGCAATAACAACACCGAGGACACCAGTTGCAATCAATGTTAATTCAGAGATTGGTGCGAGAGCGAAACCAAGGAAGAAGAATGGCCATACTTCACGAGTAGCCATAAGGTTGATAACCATTGCATAACCAACGGCAACAACCATCCCACCACCGACAGCAAGACCGCCAGAGATAACTGGAGGAATAGCAGCAAGTGCTTTTTGGATAGCATCTGGTGAGATAACCAAAAGAAGTCCAGCAGGGATAGCAATACGCAAACCTTGACAGATAAGCGCGATGAAGTGCCACATTTCAACACCTGAGTATGAACCTTTTTCAGCAGCACGGTCAGCTTGGTGAACGAGCACAACTGAAAGCATACGTACAAGAGTAGTCAATACAAGACCAGCAGTTGCAAGCAAGATAGCAGCAGGAACGATAGTACCCATGATGTGAGTCAAATCAAAGTTATTTGATTGAACCATCAAGATAGATGATGCGATAGAGGCAAGGGCAGCATCGGGTGCGACAGCGGCACCAACGTTAGCCCAACCAAGAGCGATCAATTGAAGTGAACCACCGAGGATAATCCCTGCAGAAGCATGACCGGTAACGATACCGATGAGCGAGCAGGCGATAATTGGTTGGTGGAATTGCCATTGGTCAAGGATACCTTCAAGACCAGCAAGGAAGGCAACAACAATGACCAAGATTACAGATAAAACACCGTATTCCATGTTTTTTATATCTCCTTAATTATTTGGCTGCCTAATATTCAATTTTAGTAATCAGAATATCAGACGAGCATATTCTGATTATTGTACGTCAGCTTTGTTAATCAAACCAAAGAGGTCAGATTTAGAGTCAGCTGGAACTTTACGTACGTCGAATTTAACTCCGAGGTCACGCAATTTTTCAAAAGTAGCAACGTCATCTTTGTCCATAGAAAGAACTTTGTTGAGCATTGTTTGCTGATGGCGAACGAAGGCACACCAGGAACCTCGATAGAGCTGCAAGCTGCAACGGACTTGTTTTTCTGCCTCATAGAAGTCTACACCACTGCTGACTGCAAGCAACCGCAGAAGATTGTAAGTCCACAACAAAGCGACAAAATGTGTTGTGCACACTGACAACAGGGTTCCACAAGTTGGAGCGTTTCCGCA
>JBHIVS010000248.1:0-4117 GCA_041987885.1 Pseudobdellovibrionaceae bacterium
GTTCTGACACCTCAGCGGTTGCGATTGCAGCGGCGTTAAAGACAGGTTCTTGTGAGATCTATACAGATGTTCCAGCGGTGTTTAGCGCGGACCCAAGGCTTGTTAAGAAGGCTCGTGAAATGAGCGTTTTGTCATTTGATGAGATGATGGAAATGGCATCCTTGGGATCTAAGGTTTTGCACACTCGCTCTGTGGAGATCGGTGCAAAGTATAACGTAAGAATTCATTTAAGAAGTACATTTGAAGAAAGAGAAGGTACGTGGATCGTGCCTGAAGGAGAATGCTTGGAAAATCCATTGGTATCATCAGTGACTCATGATCCTAATACATTGGTGTTTAAACTTTTCCCTGTGCCTCCAGAAACTTCATTTTTGGCAGAGCTATTTGAAAAATTAGCTCTCAAAGGTGTTGTCGTAGATATCATCACTCAAAGTCAGAATGAAAAAGGTCAGCGTTTGGCATTTTCAATCACGAGTGAAGATTTACCGATGGCCCAAAATGTTTTACAGGATGTTTTAAAAGATAAATCTGTTGAAGTGACTTTGATGCAAAATATGGCCAAGGTTTCCGTTGTCGGCGTCGGGATGAGAAATCACCCAGGGGTTGCTGCAAGTTTCTTTAAGGTTTTAGCTAAAGAAAGCATTCCAATTCATTTAGTGACCACTTCAGAGATTAAAATCAGTGCCGTGGTTGATTCAACATATCTGCAAAAAGCAGCCGAAGTTTTGCATACAGCATTTAATCTAGATGCCGTCGACAAAGTTGAAAGAGGTCAGGTTGAATCTTCACTATAAGAACTCGCAGCTGCACTTTGGATTGTCGTCATTTAATTTGCAGACGTTAATTCAAGACTATGACAGTCCTTTTTATGTCTATGATTTAAAGGGGATTGCAGATCGATTCACCAAGTGGAACTTGGCCTTTACAAAAGGGGCCTCTGTTCATTATGCGGTGAAAGCGAATTCCAATTTAGAAATTTTAAAGATGTTAAAATCCATGGGTTCCCATGTGGATGTGGTTTCCGGTGGGGAAATTAAAAAAGCCCTAGAGGCTGGATTTCTTGGGCGTGATATTATTTTTTCCGGTGTAGGAAAAACAAAATCTGAAATTGAATTGGCCCTTGATTCAAAAATTTATCAAATCAATGTTGAAAGCCCTGCGGAACTTCGTCGTATTGCTGAAATTGCGATATCCAAAGGTCTTAAAGCTCCTGTGTCTTTGCGTTTTAATCCTGATGTGAATCCCGAAACCCATCCTTATATCACAACGGGTTTTAGAGAAAATAAATTCGGATTGGATGAATCATTACTCCCAGAGGTGATTGATTTATTAAAAACCTATGCACAGAGTTTAGATCTTAAAGGATTAACTCTGCATATTGGCTCACAGATTTTAGATATTCATGTGTATCGTGAAGCCATTCAAAAAACTCGTACAGTGTTTGAATACCTAAAAACCTTAGGTTTTGAAATGACTCGATTTGATGTCGGCGGCGGCGTAGGTATTCATTACCAAGAACAAAAGCTGGCCCAAGAAGAAGAGTTCGTTAAAGCCTTTGGACAAATGGTTGAACAAGAATTGCAAGGTTTGAACGTTGAAATTCAAACAGAGCCAGGGCGTTGGATAGTCGCGCACAGTGGAGTTTTAATTACTCAAGTGCAGTATATCAAAAAAACACCGTTTAAAAATTTTGCGATTGTTGATTCGGGGATGCACCATTTGATGAGACCGGCTCTGTACGGTGCTTATCACAGCGTATGGCCCTTAGCCAGCAGTGGGCAGAACTCCTTAAAGCCCTATGACATTGTGGGTCCTATTTGTGAATCATCAGATTTTTTTGCTAAAGACAGAACTTTGCCTGAACTGAAAGAAAATGACTTTTTAGTTATTGCAGATTCGGGTGCCTATGGTTTTTCAATGGCTAGTTTGTACAATGCCCATGGATTGCCGAAGGAAATTTGCCTGCGATAGTATTTTAAAAATTTTCAAAGAATCTTTGTTGACCTTAACCTTATGTCAAACTTTAGGCTCTGCTTAGGGGTAAGAATGAAGAACTGGTTATCAATTGGACAATTTGCAAAGAAAGTTGCGTTAACTCAGCGAACTCTTCGGGTCTATGAGGATGCCGGACTAATTAGTGCTTATAGCAGAGGAGATAATAGCTATCGCTACTATACCGAAGAGCAAATAGCTCTAGTAGACCGGATTAAACAGCTAAAATCTTTTGGATTTTCATTGGGTGAAATAAAATCTCTATTAACATTAGATTCAGAAATGAGTTCTGAAAAGTTGATTGAAATTTTTGAAAAAAGATTTCAAGAGATTTGTGAAGATAAAAAGACAGTGCAATCAGCTTATAACGAAGTTTATAAAATCCTTACCTCTCTGAAAGAAAAAAACAAAGGCTTAGGTCTTAATGAGAGGAGATTTATTATGGCAAGTATTGAAAAAACGTCCGTTGTTGTAACAGGAATTTATGGTTTAGATCTGACCGCTAAGTTCATTAGGAGTCACCTTGAGTCAGGGGGGCAGTTGATACCTGTTATGCAGTGGGATGGACAGAGTTCTTTGAGTATTAAGAAACCTTATATTCTTATTATTCCGGAAAATTTATTAAATAGTACTGAGGTCGATAAGTTATCTCCCGATATAGTTGTAATTAAAGAAATTAGTGGCTCTTCAGAAGAGGTAAACTCATCTTATCTAAAGCTTTTTAAATCGGCAGGCGATCATTCAACAACCATCATGAATGCAGATGACCGCGCAATAGTGTCCTTGGCTGCTAATGAAAATATTAGAAAAGGAAGAACATACTATTTTTCGAAAAATTCTGCGATGAAGATGCAAATTAGTAAAATTGGCGGTGCTGTTAGTACTGGTGATAGAATCGAAGTTTTTGGATTTAATCGAAAATTAGAATCCGAAGAAATAAAAGTCGAAAAGGTGATGGGACATCTAGAGGAAACTGCATATTTGGCTTCTCTAGCGACAGTTATGGATTTCGGCATACCTATTCATAAACTAAAAAATAAACTAGCGTAAGAAATAATGGTTCATTAAAGCGTTGGAAGTGTATTTATCCACTTCCAACGTTAATTCAAAATTATTCGCATATTAAGTTAACGGGCTGACTTTGTCCTTGAATCGTAATTTCTATGTTAGTGTGCTTAGGAGATGGGCATCTTTTTCTCTAACGACATTTTAAAAGTGTTTCTTACGGCAATGTATCTAACTTTTTCTACAAAACTGCCAAAAGACTCATCGCAGTCGTCATTAAAAATTAAGTGGTATCAAGTGTTTACTGTAATTTTGTAAAATATCTATTATACATAGCTTAGTACTTTACATTGCACAGTACATTGCGTAGCTTAGTACCTGAAGGTTGAGGCGATTATGAACCCGCAATTTAAAAAAGGTGTGCTTGAACTTTGTGTCCTGACTATGATTGGACGTAAAGATCACTATGGGTATGAGTTGGTCGAGGAGATTTCAAAGGTATTAGAAATTTCCGAAGGAACTTTATATCCAATTCTTCGTCGACTGACTGAAGAAAAATATTTTGAGACCTATTTACAAGAATCTTCTGAGGGGCCTCCTCGGAAGTACTATCGTATTACAAAGCTAGGTAAAGAATTTCAAAAAGATCAGTTTAAGCAGTGGGTTGAATTTAATAAACAAATTGAGCAGTTGATTGGCAAGGAAATCAAATGAACAAACAAGAATTTCTAAAAATTCTCAGGTCTGAGTTAGAGCGCAACGAAGTTCAGAATATTTCAGATATAATTTCTGACTATGAAGAGCACTTCAATCACGGTTTAAGTAAAAGAAAAACAGAAGAAGAAATATCAGAAGCTTTAGGATTTCCAACAACTATTGCTAAAGCCTACAGAACTGAAGGTATGATTGAAAAAATCAAACATCCAGAAAAAGGATTTCAGTGGACCGTAGCTTTGAGTGTCATAGGACGTTTACTGGTGCTTGCTCCATTTAACTTCTTTGTGCTTTTTATTCCGGGAATAGTTGTGCTGTCTTTGTTAATTGTGGGCTGGGCTGTTTCTCTATCTATGGGTTCAGTGAGTTTTGCAATTCTATCCGTAATTCCTGGGTTAGGTATGCT
>JBHIVS010000249.1:0-4117 GCA_041987885.1 Pseudobdellovibrionaceae bacterium
GGCAATCGAAAGTTTATACGTCAAAACATCTTTTGCACAGAGTTAAGATGTTTTGAAATTGCTCTTTTAGTTACGGAATTGCAGTCTGTTAAAATGACACATTTTATCGACATTTTTCTAAATTTAGACAAACACATCGCTGAATGGATTATTCTTTTTGGTCCTTGGTTATATGTTATTTTGTTCCTAATAATTTTTGCGGAAACGGGCTTGGTAGTGACGCCATTTTTACCAGGAGATTCATTGTTATTTGCCGTTGGTGCTTTTACGGTTATGGATGGTGGATTAAACTTGTGGCTAATTTTGGGATTACTCACGGTGGCCGGCATATTAGGGGATGGGGTCAATTATCATATCGGAAAATATATTGGTCCTAAGGTTTTTGAAAAAGATGGAAAATTCTTAAAAAAGAAATATCTAGTTCAAACCCAAGAGTTCTATAAAAAATGGGGAACCTTTACTATTGTAGCTGCTAGGTTTGCGCCGATTGTTCGCACGTTTGCTCCTTTTGTGGCTGGCGTAGGAAGTATGCCGTATAGGAAATTTGTTGTATTTAATGTCATCGGGGCCGTTGTCTGGGTTTGGACATTTGTTTTAGCGGGACATTTCTTTGGAAATCTACCAATTGTGAAAACAAATTTTCATATTGTTATTTTTGGAGTCATTGGTGTTTCTTGTATTCCGATAGTTTGGCCCTTTATATCTCAAAAATTAAAGATTCTTAAGGGTTGAGGCTAGGAAAGATCTAAGTATTGTATTTTGATTTAATTGTTAGTCCTATCTGAATGTCGATGCCTACAATATTTTGTTACACTAGAAGATGGATCTTAAAAATCCCGTTACGTTTAATGGTAGCGTAATTTCTAAAGCAGTTGTTGAAATTGACCATATTAATTTTGAGCTGAATTCGATTTAGAAGAAACTATTTATACGATAAAATTTTTTCCGAATTGGTAGCTTATAAAGCACGCTAATAAGCGCACAAAAAGTGCGCATAATTTTTTATGTATTAGTGATATTCAGATATTCACAATTAACATGATAACATCTTTGCCACTTATAATTTAGATAAAGGCTATTATTCATCGGACTGCTTAGGACCCTCCAAAGCTGATGTTGACTTTAGAGGGGGAGCAGAATTAATTTTCTTCTCATATGAATAAAGAATTTATGCTTAGAGCTGTCGAATTATCTAGAATAAATATGCAACAAGGTGCTGGTGGCCCTTTTGGTGCTGTTATTGTTAAAAATGGAAAAATCATTGGTGAAGGTTGGAATAAAGTGACTTCCACAAATGATCCTACTGCACACGCAGAAGTTTCTGCGATCCGTGATGCTTGTAAAAACGTAGGTAATTTTGATTTAGATGGGGCTGAAATTTACACAAGTTGTGAGCCTTGTCCCATGTGTTTATCTGCAATTTATTGGGCAAGAATTTCAAAAATTTATTACGGAAATACTCGCAAAGACGCGGCGGACATTCAATTCGATGATGATTTCATCTATCAAGAGATTCCTAAAGATATGAAAGATCGTGCTATTCCATTAGAGCAATGTGGACATACAGAAGCATTGACAGTCTTTAAAGAATGGGAAAAAAAACAAGACAAAATTCATTACTAGAGCTCACTTTCTATCTAGGGAACTCTACTAAGGTATAGGAAACATATCAGGACTCCTGTCCGCACATATAGAATGTAAAATAAAGGAATGAAGTTAATCTCATTCCTTTTTTTATGTCCATTTTTGCTTACAACTCTCTCTTGTCAGCACACTCCAAAAGTAGTGATCCGTGATATTGCTTCCTTGAAGCAAAGTGATAAGGTCGAAGGGATCTGGTTTTTACAGGGGACGTCTTCACTGAGGGGTCCCTATAATGGGGAGCTTGAGCTTCGTAAGAGCTTTGACGGTACTTATAACGTTGTTCGCATGGTTACCTATATAAACTATTTTTATGACGGATTGAAGGTTCAAGAAGTTTGGACAGGAAAAGCTGTCGCAAATAATGATTCCATTTTAATTAGTTATGATCTTAGACAAGGGGATTATATTAAAAAAATTGGATCTGAAAAAAGATCCATCGCAGATAGTGGAAAGACTATCAATGTTGTTAGTGATTTTAGAACTAATGAACAAAAAATTATCGCAACGGAATTTAGTGACATTAAAGACTCTAAGTATCAGGAGTGGGTTAGTACTCGTAGAGATCTTGAGCCAGCACCACTTTGGACTTACAAAATTGAAATCTTAGATCTTAAAGGTTCGAATATAAATGCAGCTGAAAAGAAAGCACTTTTTGATCAGCAAATAATAAGCTCTAAGAGTGCCCAATATGAATCCAATAAGACGAATGGGATTAAGAATTTTGAACACTCCGATGTAAAGTTGCTCCGTGACTATTCAGATTTTAATTTTTACAAAGGTAATTTAGATACCATTCGGGTTGTTAATAAAATTATCGACAATATTAGTATTTCGGAGTCGGTTTCTAAAAGAAATGCTTATGCAATTACTGTTGACCAAAAAAGCCAGTCTTATGAGAAAAACACCAAGGAAAATCATACAAACTCTTTGGGTCTAATCGTTGCCTCCGATGTGTTTTCAAATGGACATTTAAAATCGAATAAACCAACCAAAGATAGTGTCTTTTTAACAAGTGTCTATGTGACGACTTTGTCTGCAAAAGCAGCTTTAACGGACTCGGAACAAGATTATGAAGATCTAAAAAGATATTCTAGAAACTTACTAAGTGTTGCCCAGCTATCATTGGCTAGAAATAAATCTATCGGAGCCGTTCATCCCGCATCGGGTTTACTTGATTTAGAACAAATGAAAAGTTGGGAAAACACAAATTGGGGAGATAAAGAAGTCTTCTTATATGAGGATAAAACCAAAGAAAGTCAGGCAGCGATGCTTAATGCTTTTTTATGGTCTTATCAGACCTTGCCAAGCAAAGAGACGGCCCTTAAGAAAGAACTCCACGACATTATTGAAAAGCTATTGCAGCAGTCTGTTGATAATAACTATCTAGCTTATGCTAGATTAACTTTTAATGGTTTAGAAGAGAAGAGAGCTTACAATAAAGAAAAAATAGAAGATGCCTTAAATCAAATTAAGTCGACAGTTAAATATCCAAATCAAATGATTTACTACCATAATGGTTATTCTAATTGGGCGGATAATTTTCAAGAATTTTTAGCATTAGATAGCTTTAGAATTACTTGTAAAATTGCTCGAGATGAAAGATGTGCTTCTGTGGCTAGAGAGCAATCTGCGAAACTACGAGAGGCCCTTAAATATGTGCACTTGCCTTATGTTGAGTTTTTAAATACAAATAATTTGAATCCTAAAGAGCAAAAGAAAGATAATGATTCTATTGTTACTTTTTTGAGTGATATGCCCTATCCGCGTGCTAATAGTGAAATGACGATTGATCAATCTATTAAGCAGAACTGGGTGGCTTCTTTGATAGATCAAAACTTTCAAAGATCTCCGAATTCAATAAATAGCAAGAATAGGAAACCTCAAAACCCGGCAGTTATTTATCCTATTTATGAATTGGGTGCTTATTCGAGTTCATTCTTATTAAAGGAATCGCCTTTTAAATCGCAGGCGGTGACTGCAAAAGGCTATGAAAATCCAGCAGTAGATTATTTGTATGTCTATTGGATGTCTCGTTATATGGGGCTAGAGAAATAGACATGTTGTCATTAAAAAGAACATCTATTTTTTTATGTGTGTACTTGTTGAGCTTTCAAACTTTTGCGGCAAGGAAAGAGCTATTTCTATTCGGTGGGGGGAGTGAGCCTCCGGGGGTCAAAACAATATTTGATCCTTGGCTTGTTAATTTGAATAATTTCAAAAACTCTTCTGGTTATCAGGTTGTTTCTGCTTTTGACGGAAGTCACGCTAATACCAAGGCGTTAAATCAAACCTTAGCGGGAACAAATGCACGTTCTGGCAGCTTGCAAGAAATTCGTCAACAAATTGAAAAATACAAACAACAAATTCGCAATGGTTCTTTGAGGCAGGGTGATCAAATTTTAATTACAATTGCGACTCATGGTGGTCAAATGAAGACTCCCTATGCGAACCACGAAGTTGCTGCTACAGATGG
>JBHIVS010000250.1:0-4089 GCA_041987885.1 Pseudobdellovibrionaceae bacterium
CCCAAAACCCCAAAACCCCAGAAATATGAATTAAATTATAATACGATCATCAGTAGCTTTGTATTCTATATACAACGCCTTTTATAATTCTTAACTTCATCATTTGAATATAATATATTAAAAATAATATTATTTTTGCATTCAATGGGAAATTGTCATTTTAAAACAGACTTTGACGCTGAAAATATCACGGGTAAGTTAAACAAATTTTAGATTAGCACAACCGAGAATACGTGTTGGCCAGCCCTCGCCAAAACCTCAGCAGAATTTGGAGAATGGGTGCCGATACGAGTTCGATAGGAGATTCGCGCAATAATTAGGCCTCTCGCCATATTTACCTAATGAATACCTAAGAGCGTATTAGAAACTTAATTGTTAATTTTCTAGAATATGAAACCTTTACTTACTGACATTATTTCTTCATATAGCCATAAGCAAATCTTCATTTCAATATGCTTTTTGCATCGGAAAGGGAGGTTTCGGTAAAGTTTGGAAAGTAGATAGAAAGAAATTTAAATAAGAATTCGCAATGAAAGAAATGAGCAAAGCCAGAATCTTAACGAAGCGGAGTGTGAAGAGTGTTATGAACGAGCGCCAGATTCTCACGTAGCTCCACAGTCCATTCTTGGTGAATATGTACTACGCCTTCTAGGACCGAGAGAACCTCTATCTCGTGATGGACCTGCTCAATGGTGGCGACTTGCGATATCACATTTGCAGATATAGGAGGTTTGACGAAGAAACAACAAGTAAGTATTTCAATCTTGATTTGACTCATTAATAAACGTTTTTTGTCTAATTTGATTTTAATCTAGGATTCTTTGTCGCATGCTTAGTAGCCGGACTCGAATATTGTCACAACAAGTCCATAATCCACAGGGACATAAAGCCAGAGAATTTAGTCATCGATGATGATGGGTATTTGAGGATAACAGATTTTGGTATCGCTAGAGTTTGGAGGCCTGAGAATGCGCAAGATACGTCCGGAACGCCTGGGTATATGGCTCCAGAGGTCATGTGTCGACAAAATCACACCACATCAGTAGACTACTTCGCGGTTGGAGTGATGGCATATGAGTGCATGTACGGCAGGAGGCCTTACGTCGGAAAATCACGAAAAGAAATAAGAGACCATATTCTGTCGAAATAAGTCCAGATCAAGAAAGGTGAAGTCCCAAGAGGATGGAGCATTGAAGCTGCTGATTTCGTCAATAAAATGATTCAGAGAAAGCCTCAAAACCGACTTGGCAACTGTGGAGCTGCGGAAGTTAAGAACCATCCTTGGCTGAGAGATTTTTGCTGGGAGGATTTAGAAAACAAAAGAATTGCTGCTCCCTTTGTTCCACCCATGGAAGATAATTTTGACCAAAAGAACATCAATGAAGAGTGGAAGGATTTAGAGGACCCCGAATTCAAAGAAAACTTGGCTAACCTGAGAAGAAATTCGGTTCAGGCATTGTTCAACGGGTACTACTTCGACCACTAGTTGGCGGCTCTTGCCAATGGCCAGCAATAGATGCTGCAGAACCAACAAGAGGGAAAAAACAACTCTAGCTCGAGCAATAACGAAAATGACAACACCAGCATTCTGGACAATCCTCAATTGCTTTTGCAGCAATTCAACCACCAAATCTCCTTGCACCAGTAACAGCAGGTAGGCTCCCAGCCCACTCTGCACATCAGCACCAACCTGAATTCTCTTCAGCAGCAAAAGAATAGAATGGAGAACGCCAATAATCAAAACAATCAAAACAATCAAAATAATCAACAAAATAACCAACTGCAAAACTCTGATAGCCAAATGAATGTCAACAGTAGTACGAATTTCTCCAACAGCCGTAAACGAGAAATCTCGGCCAAACTGGGCAAAAAGCAGCAGCATTCAAACAACTTTGGGAACATGACGTCCCAGCAGCAGCAACAAATCGAAAGAAGCTTCCGATAATCCCAGCAGGCTCAACACCAATCGAATAGCCAAAACAATTCGCTGCGGTCTTCTCAGGTGCAGAATCACAACCGTGGCTCCTTGCCAAACCAAGGTGGATCGATAAATTCTCTCCATTCGAATTCACAATAGCAACAAAAGCAATTATTGAAGCAGTCTCTGCAACAGCCCAACGGCGCTCACAACTTCAACTCCGTGCAAAACTCAAAACAGATCATCGTAGGCTCACAGGGCCTGGAGCAGCACTACTCAACAATGGGCGGCATGGTGGAAGCGCCCAAAAACTCGAGCGGAATCACGTCTTCAGCTTCTGTAACTGCTTCGACAAACAGGCAGTCGATAAACATGGCCAACTTGCAGCAAAACCCCTACCAGAACAACAACAACAAGAGCATGCCGAACTCAAAGTTCCAGTCGAGCCACAACTCTCCAGTAAACAATTCAAGAATCACATCAAAGAACAGCATCATAATACAAGCCACGTCAGCCATCCACACCAAAAATCCCACCTATCAAAACTCCCGCTCTGTAGCTAACTCTATTTAGGGCAGTCCAGCGAAGCACCACGCAAAATAAAATTCTATGACCCTAATGAGTGGCAATAGTGTGTTTTCAGGGACTGTAATGGGTCCTGCTTAGGCAGCACAAAGCAAAATATCTTCGCAGAGCGGAAGTGGCGGCTATTCATAACCAACAAGTAAACATCCAATTCTAGCAAATAAATAGTAAAAATTGATAGCTTAGTAGTAATAATAGATGTAATTTAAATAAACTATAGCAAATTAGCAAAATTAAAATTATCAACAACAACAATAAGCAGTCCGTAGTGACTAACCATAACCAGCTAATGGTGGGTTTAAGAACATTATGCATTTTGCCAAGTCTGAGTGCCCCACTCCTAAACAACGAATGATAGAAGAAACCCGTAAAGGTCACACTTAAGCAAGATTCTTCTCCCGGAAAAACTCCAATTCAAATTAAAATATACTGATTTAAAGTCAAAACGGCTAAAATATTTTAAACGCTACGAATGGTGTTCCACAATATCCAAGCACCGGTAGTTAAGCTTCAGCAAATGCCCAGACTAGACATAACTTTTCTCCATAGTAATAACAGTAGATGAAGCTATAGAAATAGTTGTAATAAATCCAAATGAAAAGGCAAGGAGGAGGCTAACAGATAGTAGGTGGAGCCCATCACTAGATAAATAATATGCAGTCTGTACCTAAAAATGGATTTATGATAAGCACAAGCGTGTCAAATTCGGCTGCGAATTCCAGAAGAACGTCTCAGAAATCTGGAAAATCTTAGATGGGTTATTAGACTTAAGGGGCTAATCCAGGTGGAAGTAATTTGGGAGGACATCCATAATTTATATAGTCTAATTCAAACCAATCAGGATATAAACAAATATCACAAAATAAAGGCAACCCATAATTAAACATCTATTAGACGCAATAACCATATAATTAGCTGGCATCTCAATCAAACCCCTCCTAACTTAATTCCATGATATATCAGACTTAATAAGACAACTCTCATTTGAGAGATAGTCTTCAATCCAGCACAGGAAATAATTCAGTGAATATAACCAGTGGCCTAGCTGGTGCAATACACTCGTCTTATCATGTCAATCCCAGCTAATCTTAAATGCAGAGCCAAACCGTCATTCATAATAGCACCAAATTTTCTAACTCGGGTGGTAATAACACCAACGGTACTATTAGTAGCTAAGCGGCCTAAAGTATAAGTAAGGCTGAAATTAATGGATCTCAAAATTTTGATAAGAAGAGCAATTCAAGGGGTAATAGCCAGCATTCTAACAATAATTGTAGTGGGACTAATGGATAATATAAAATAAACAAATAGTAATCATAAGGTGTATCTAATAATTACAAAAACACGGTAAATCCGAGAGACACAACAAATACTACAAAGCATACTAGTAATAACAACGGTTCATCAGCCATGGGAGGTGGAGTCAGCATCGACGCCTACCAATCTAATTTTTGAACACATTTTTGCATAACTAAAAATAAAATTGCAAATTAAATATTATTATTATTTATTATGAAAATTCATAGATATTTGAGTACCTACTATTTACGGTTTTTTTCATATTTTCGGGGTTTTGGGGTTTTGGG
>JBHIVS010000251.1:0-236 GCA_041987885.1 Pseudobdellovibrionaceae bacterium
ATTGCCAAGGAAACTGCGGAGCCAGCCACAAAAATAGATTTACGACGAACTTCTTTGGAAACTTCGAGAATGGTTTCTAGGGGAGTTTCAGAGATAACTTGCACACCATAAGCCGTTTTAACTGCGGCGCCGAAAAATTCTTTTCCAGTTCCTGCTTCAGAAAATTTAGTTTGAAATTGAGGTGTTTTTTGTGTCAAAGCTTTTGCGACGATGGGGCTTTTTGCAAAAGACAGGCG
>JBHIVS010000251.1:246-2081 GCA_041987885.1 Pseudobdellovibrionaceae bacterium
TCTTTTTGGGCAATGAGGTTTCCTTGATTGTCGATTAAGTATTGAGTTTTTTCTGAGGGCTCAGAAAAAGGTTTTAGGAAAGGGGATAAAGAAACATACCCAAGTGCAATATGAGTAATTTTTCCTAGCTCATTTTTTACAAGTGGAATGCCAATAATTACTAGTGGAGATGATTTTGGTAAACTAGCATTTTTAATTTCGATAGATCCTTCGGCTGTTCTGAGAAGAGGAAACTTCGTTTGTAGACGAATATTTTCCAACAGACTTTCTGTCTTGTAGAGCTCTGATTTTAGCTCGTCGGGTTTAAGCTTTTGAGCAACATTTTTGATTTTAGAGTTGTTTACTTCGAAAACTTCTAGTCCCAAAAAATAGGGATCTTTTTGGTAACTTAAATCGAACTGATTTTGTGGTTGAGACTCCGTGATAGATGAGTTTAGCAATTGTGATGCTGAAGATCTGATTTTTTCTACGTAGTTGGAGATCGTATTGTCGACTTCACGAGCTTTCGCACTCGCAGATTCTAAGTTTGCGATATCGACTTGTTCAGATGATTTTTTTTCAAAATAGTCTGAAGAAATCCAAGTAATAGCACTGGTTGATGCGACAAGAGTTAGTATGGTGACGCTAATGAGCTTTGTAGAAATAGGAATTCTCATTGCCGATCTCCTTAAAATGACCACTCAACATAAAGATTCACATAGTGTCCCTTTATGGTAGAGGAGTTTTCGCTGTTCTCGTCTGCATAGCTCGACGAACCAGTTGTTGATTTATAACTAAAATTTTCTTCTTTAAATGTGTATCCACCAAGCAAGGTCGTGGATTTATTCCAACGATAACTTCCCATAAAACCCAAAGATGTAGAAAGTTCGTGGCCAATGTCTTTGCCATTTGGAGTATCGATTTTTGCTACTGGTAAATACATATGGTAGTTTACTTGGAGTCCTACTTTAGGATTAAAAGAATACCAGTATTCTGCTCCAGCGTGTAGGCCGGCAACGCTGACTTTGTTATCTTGAGTGGAATAGAGATAGCTATCAGCCATTGTCTCGGGGAGTTCACGATAATATGGACCACTTAGAGCTCTAAATTCGCCTTTTGTTCCGACAGCTCTGCGATAGATGCCGTTGACTTCAAGTCCCGAATACGTTTTTACAGAACCTTCAAAGTTAAATCCGCTGAAATCTACAATTGAATTGAATCCGTATTCTGATTTAGGCGACATATATCCGCCGCCTAAACGAAGAGTTCCTCCCAGAGCATTATAATTTACATGGGAATTTAGCTCAGGACTTTTTCCTCGATACTCAATATTAGTGACCATGTAGCTGGCAAGCATATACCAACCGTTGGTACGATCTATCGATTGACGAATTAAGGTTCTATATTCTGAAGCAGGAGAGCGATCTCCATTTGCAACAGTAAAAGAAACTTTCTGAGGTTTTGGTGAAGGTCTAAGAGGGCTTACAGGAGTTACCAATAGTTGGTATTGTCCACCTGAGTAGTCATTTGGGAATGTATATTTATTTTCTGTATGATTTTTAATCGTT
Organism: Pseudobdellovibrionaceae bacterium; assembly: GCA_041987885.1. Taxonomy (GTDB): domain Bacteria; phylum Bdellovibrionota; class Bdellovibrionia; order Bdellovibrionales; family Bdellovibrionaceae; genus Bdellovibrio. The sequence continues at coordinate 1,794 of JBHIVS010000251.1, forward strand.
GCTATTTTTTGCCACTTTTTTGTTTCTGGATTGTATTTGACTAAATTCAGAGTGTAACTTTCTGCATAGTCGATTTTTTCCCATGTCAACTCTCTGACGAATTCATTTTCAGGTTGTAGAATTTTAGGGGCTTGAATGGGTTTACCCATAATTTGGAATTGAGCAACGCTAGTAGCTTCGCTATGAATATCATTTTTATTATGGGCTGAAACTTTCCAAGTATATTTTTTTGCAACCGGTAAATCCAGTTTAATATTTGCTTCAGGGATGTCTTTGGTAATCTTAATA
>JBHIVS010000251.1:2090-4084 GCA_041987885.1 Pseudobdellovibrionaceae bacterium
CAACCGGTAAATCCAGTTTAATATTTGCTTCAGGGATGTCTTTGGTAATCTTAATTAGACTGTCATCAGAGCTAATTTCAAATGTGTAGAAATCGGCTCCAGCAACGGGTTTCCAAGAAAATTCCATTTTTTCTTCGGTAGAACTTTCCGAAGAAAAATTATTATTTGCTGCTGGTGTAACCAGAGCCACAGTATCTAGTGCTACGCTAAATTGACTTGGTTCACTCCAGTTTCCAGGAACTTTACGATGATCTAAAGAACGAAGCTTCATTGAATAGGTTCCAGGAATTAATTTGCCACTCCAAGCCGCCGAATCAACAATAAATTTATATTCGCTAGTTTCACCATTGATATTTTTTTCTGTCTTAATAAGTAACTCATAGGCTTTTGCTGATGGAATTTCTTCCCATTCGAAATTTACCAAACGACGATGAGGTTCCGGTGCGGACTCTGCCATCGCGAAATTTGTTAAGCATAAAAGTGTTGCTAATAAAACGGAAAGCCTCATTAGTTCACCTGTATCTTTTTAAGGGTAGGAGCTCTGATAGAGGAGCTATCAGGAACAATGAGCTTTCTTTTTTCAGATAAGGCTCCTGTTCTGCCATATTGATCCACAGCATACATCTCTACCTCGTATTCACCAGGCAAGAGATTTTTCAAAGAAGAAGCCGTGCGATTATATTTAATTTTTTTGATTTCTACATTGTTACGGTAGATTGCGATCCAATATTCCTTTGCTCCAGCAATTTCGTTCCACGAAATTTGAGTCGTTCCGTCATTTTGCGCTTGTAGGATGCCTTTTTGATTAAATTCAGGAGCACTCAATAAAGGCAGAGGCTCTACGGAAAGTGGTGAACTCACTTTATTGCCGATAGATTCTCCATATGCATTTACAGCTTCGATGGAAGCTATGTAGCGTCCTTTGCCTGGAACTGTAGTTTCATATTTAGGTTGTTGAAGGACAACAGGTTGTACTGTTGAGGGGTCTTGGCCTTCTTGGTAAACTTTGAGTTTCCAAGAGGAAACGACGGAGTTGTTTTCAGATGTCCAGTCGAATTTGATATTTGGTTTTTCTACGAAATAGAAAGGTTTATCTTGGTTTAAATTTACAAACTCAATATTTACAAAAGTGGGAGCTTTTTTCGAGATATCGAATTTTTGCACTTTAGAAGTGTAAGGAATTTCAGTATCTGCAAAATAAGAACTTGCGCGATAGTAATAGGTACCTTCTTTTAAATTCGACAAATTGACTGTGCTGGATTCTGTAACGTTTTCCGTTAAAAGTTTGTTTTTTAAGTTTGCATCTGTCCAAACTTCTAAAACCACTGATTTTGCTTGATCTACATTTGCAAAAAGAAACTGAAGATTTGCTGGTAAAACCTCAGCAGCTACGTGTTGATCGGCGACCGGATAAACCACCGTAGGAGAATAGCGAGCTACAATTTTGTTTTTGAAAACGGGAGTTTCAATTGTTTGGCCTTTTTGTGTTTCCGCTACTAATTTCCAATAGAGATTTCCGAAGGGTAAATTTACAGAGACTTCACTTTTACTAAAATCAATATTATCAATTTTATTGAGCTTACGACGAGAAGCTCCTGTGTAAAGAGAGACTTTTTTAAACTCTTTATTTTCTTGCCATTTAAAAGCTAATTTTTCTGGAGAATCCGCGTTTACGAAAAGATCTTTACCAGCAGCAGGAGAAATGACTTTAATAGACTCTATTTGTGTGAGTTCGTTTAAAGTGCCAGTTCCATCATTGACGGAAGCACTGCCTTCGAGTACTTGGATTTTAAGATCTTTACCGCTTTCTTTGCTTAAGCTTGCAGAGGCTTTAGAAAGATCAATTTTTCCGTTTTTAGAATTTAAAACGAGCGCTGGGGCTGGAGTCGTCGATATTTCTGTCTGTGTAGAGTCCTCTTGAGCCTGTGCCACGAATAAACTACCTTCGATGAGGTCTAAGGAGATCTCACCTGCAGATCTTTTAATTACGATCA
>JBHIVS010000252.1:0-4072 GCA_041987885.1 Pseudobdellovibrionaceae bacterium
ATGGGCGTCGATCACCGACTGCCGGTCCACGCGCTGCTCCATCCGGCACAGAGTGGATTTGCCCGCCAGGATGGCATCCTCACCCATAGCGGTCTGAAGGGCCTGATCAAAACGGAGTGCCTCGTGATCGTTCAGGTCTTCGTACCCGGCCGCTACGCCGAACACCCGCTGTCGGGTCATGGTTTCCAGTTTGTGGCGAACCAATTCCGGGTTCCGCGGGTCATTGAGAGTTGAAGCCAGACGTTGAGTCAGACGGTGCTGTTTGTCGACTTCGCGAAGTAAAAGCAATCCGGCATCGGACGTGATGTGGCCGCCGGAAAAATCGGCTTCAATTTGACGGCGGGAAAGTGGCGAGAAGGTCAGTTTTTCAGGTACCATTTTGGATAGCGGCTGTTAGTGCTTGGTGGATTGGTTAGGTTCTTGAAATCATAGCACTTTCAGCCGCTTTCTTTTATCCCCTTATGAGAAATTCGGGTTAGGCATATTCTACCCCAATACTTTGGAGTAACGCTGAATATTGATCTGGATCTTTTTCTTCAATTTTTCGTAATATAAAACTCGCCGTTGTCTTCATCTCAGGAACATCAATGGGCAAAACACTTCTCTCAAAGACACCCGCCAAATGGGAGAATTCATTATTGATGCGATCAGTTAACGACGCAGCCAATGCATCATCACCGAAAAAGCGCGCCAATTTGTCATCTTTTTCTACTGCATTTGGGTACTTGTAGTACAAAAAGGCCTCTAGAAACTTCCGCGCATTGTTACCGAAGTTGTAGTAGCAATCATGATTCTCATCACCATCTACTTGGGCATGGGCACACTTATAAATTTGGTGAAACAGAAAATTGAACTCTGTGACGTAGTCCTTCAGGTATCGAGGCATCAGCGTAATATCACTGATTTGATCTGTTCGAGTAATCACAAAATATTGAGACTTATTTTTATTCAAAGCTCCGGGCAGTCGCTTCAGATACTTCAAAAAATCCAAGTTGTGGGTTGAAATAAATAACTGTTTAAAACGATCACGCTCTTTTATTTCACCACCATCTTTATATTTCTCTGGCGTTACAATCTCAGCATTAATAAGGCTATAAACGAAAAATATATGATTTGCATCCAAGCTGGAGATAGGGTCGTCGATCCAAATGATCGGCTGGTTGCCTTTAGTTTCTATGTCATCAAGTTTAGCCATGAAATAACAGAAGGCTATCAAACTACATTCGCCTTCACTTAAGTGGAATGCTTTTTTGTCATTTCTGGTTACCTCAAATCGGTACCCAGATGATGAATCCCCGGGGATCGCTTCAATAGCCTTGAGTGAAAGATTCTGATGGCCGAAGAAATTATTTAAATAATCATTTACACGGTCAGCGCCCTTGCTTTCATCTTTAAGCTGAGCCTTTAGTTCAGCTATTTTTTCTCGTTTTTTATCAACTTTTTCTTTTGCCGAGTTTCTAGCATCCTTCGCTAAGCCCATAGCCTCATTCAGTGACTCAATGGCTGTATTCTCTTCTTTATACTTTATATCGGTTATGAATGTAAAAACCTCATGGAGGCGTAAAGCTGCACGAGCTTCATATTGGTCAGAGCTTAGTGAAGCTGTAAGCTTGTTGGATTCGTTTCTGAGTTTCTCATACAAGTTCCTGACCGCATTCAAATCTTTTTCAACCGACTCAGGTGTATTGAATTCAAGAGGTGTAAAAACATCATCTCTTCGTCTTTCGATCTGTTCTTTTATCGAATCCAGTCTATCAATGTAAGACGTTGATAGGGTCGACCAGTGTTCTGTCAGCGAATCCAAGTCGGCTGTGTAGTTAGAGTAGAAATCCGAGTTTTTTACTTTCAGTAAATTAGGAACTCTGGATCGCTCACCTTCAATTGACCCAAGCAGGGTTTCCAGTGCTTGACGAAGTGCTTCAGACTCCTGATTAAAATGCTTATCCAGTTTCTGCCACAAATCTTCAGGTAGGTCGCTGCCGCAAAATGCGCACTTATCTCTTTTATGTTGATGGTGGCCCCGACCAGTCCGTACCCACGTTGCCAGAGCAGCATCGTTTAGCAACTCCTGAATTGGTTCAGATGCCTGAATCTTTTTTTCGATTAATTCTTCAGCCTTTGAAGCGATTACAGAGTATTGGAGATTGAAAGTCGTTGATTCAGGGATTTCCGGTTTGGGTTCTTCTCTGAGGAGGTCATGAAACTTGCCTACTTGCCCATCAGTAAGCGGAGAGTACGTGTCTTTGGTAACAGTCGAGATGTCTGTCTTTATTTTAGAAACATTGTAGTTGGCATCACCAAACGTTTTATTATGTTTGATTCCAGTGTCTGATTTATTGGCTTTATCACGTAATTTCCCTTCCAATTCTGACGACTTGTCGCCATGGTCTTTTCGGGCTTTTTTGAAACTCTCCTCAGCACCGAGCAACTCTCCAATGAGTCCAGACTTGATCTCTTCGTTGCCAAGTTCGGTTTCATGTCTCTCGATTTCTTCCTCAAGCTTTGTATTGTCTTCCCCTAATATAGCGAAGGAATTGATGGTCTGTTCATCATCAACAATGAAACGCAGATTGTCCCGGACAAAGTCCTCATTGAATACCCGAACGACTTGACCATGATTACTTAGTGAATTTTGCGTTGCAGTGCTACCACCATCAAAAGACACCCGAAACTCGGGCGAACTATATTTCTCTGAGATGTAACCAGTTTCTAAAGCTCGAATGATTCGAGAAAGCGTTGTTTTTCCAGAGTAATTGCGTCCATACAGGATATTTAGGCTTTTAAATTCTGCGATATTATTCCCTGTATCTCGCACGGATGATGACCATTGAAAATCATCGTAGACAGCCACACCTTTTATTGAGTCTATTTTTTTAATGTGTCCGCTCATGCATATCCTTTTTGAAGATGCCTAACAGCTAATTCAACGAAAAATGACGTACATCCCGCATGCGTATATCCCTCGACGGGAAAAGGCATAAAACACCCTTTTTACAACTGATTATCAGAGACTTACGAGTTCATCTCTGGAAACTTTGCATCGAGATATTCGTAGATTGTCGATTTTGCGCCATTTCAATGTCCGATTCTCCAAGATTACCCCGTATCACTATTTCATAAATCTCATAGGCTTGTAAGCCCTGTAGAATTCAGTCGCCGAAGTTTTGCGACAACTGTCGCTGATCTCCGCAAGTCAGGGAGGCTCACAAACAGGCACCGAGGGCTAGATCTGAATGTCCGCTTTTGTTTAGCTGAGTTCAGGGGATGCACGGTCGCAAAGCGAACATTCAGGAGGTTCGATCAATGCCCTTGAAATGGCCTCCGTTCGAGGCTGGGGTGTGTCATGCATACCGGGGGAAGTCCATTGTAGAGGTACAGATGGCCAATAAAAGCATGGCACAGCGCCACAGAATGACCAACTGTACTGCACAAAACCCTCGTCACTGGCGGCTTTCAAGTCAGCATGAACGGAGGGCGGATTTCGCGGCCGTCATAGCATTCATTGCCGCCGGAATTCCGGCATACACAGAAACCTGTAGAACTATCTCAACCAGCTCCTCACGACACACTCCTGTATTAAGTGCTGCTCGCATATGAAATTCGAGCTGAGATTGCGCCGTTCCCATTGCAGCAAGCATGGCCACAGTAAGCATTTCGCGTGTTCGTAGCTCAATTCCGTCTCTCGAAACCACATCGTGGAATGCAAAACCAAGTAGTATCTCAAGCGCTTCGGGATGAAACTCATCAATATTTTGGGAAACACGCGCCGGCGCTCCGGATTCCAGTAATTCCAGCAGATCCAGAGCTTTCTTTCGACGATCAGAGTTCTCATTGTTCATGCGTTGACTCCTTTCATTCCCTCAGGCGTGTATCTTTCACCAATCACCGATAGACGAGCAGTGGACGCTTCAAGCTCTTCTTGTTCTTCCGAAGTGAGATCGATGGTTGCAGCTGCCGCATTCTCTTCAAGATAGCGCAGTTGTTTCGTGCCAGGAATTGGCACGATGTCCGGCCCTTTCGATAAAAGCCAGGCCAGGCATAGCTGAGCTGAACTACAGCCTTTTCGTTCAGC
>JBHIVS010000253.1:0-4055 GCA_041987885.1 Pseudobdellovibrionaceae bacterium
TCTCGTAACATCTCCGCAGCACGTGCAGAAATATTTTTAAAGATTCTATTTCGAATCTCTTCACTAGAAGTTTTAAGAGCAAGTAATAGACGCTCATTCGGAACTTCTTTAAGAAGAGTTTGAATACCTCTGTCGTCAATTTTAACGATGTCATCAAAGACAAACATAAGTTTACGAATTTCTTCAGCCAAAAGAGGATCTTTCTCTTCTAGGCTCGACATAATAGAAGTCTCTGTATTTTTATCCATAACATTGAGCATTTCAGCCACAGGGTGAACTCCACCCAATGCTGCCTGTTCAACTGTTGCTGTATTCGACAACTGATTTTTCAATACCTTGTCGATTTCTTCGATCAACTCCGGATCAACATGCTCTAAATTGGCCATTCTTAAAACAACTTCAGACTGTAAGTGATCTGGAAGACGCTTTAATACCTCGCCTTTTTTCTCTGGCTCTAAGTGAGCTAAAATAACCGCAATTGTTTGAGGATGCTCATTCACCAAGAACGTAGCCAATGATTTAGCATCAACCATTTCCAAAGATTCTAAAGAGCGAGAACCCCCAGAAGTGATATTCAATCCCCCCAGAATTCCACGAGCTCTTTCTTCTCCTAAAGCATCGACAATCGTATCTTTAGAGGAAATATTTTCTGAAAAGATATAATCTTCAGATTCTGAAATAAGTTCGTAATACTCTTCCAATACACGCTTAGTAACATGTACAGGAACAACGCGAAGCTTAGTCATTTGATTGATTAACTTACGGATGTCAGAGTCATCCATTCTACGCAAAAGAACCTTAACAGCATCTTTCCCTAAATAATTGATAAGAATTGCAGCTTTATCGAAACCTCTAAGATTTTCATACTCGATATTCTCGACCTTATGAACTTTCATTTAGGTATCCTTTCTTACCAACCACATGCCAAAGGCATTAGCGGCTTTTTCTTCATCACGTGACATGCTCGCAAGAATTCTATCTTTAAGAAGTTCACTTTCTGCTTTTTCAGGATCAAGTGCTTCTTGCAAAACCGGCAATGCCGCAGACATCCCAGGAAGAGTATTATCAACCGATTGAAGTTCCTCTAGCTCTTCAATAGTTCGCGGTAGCATTTCCTCGACAGAATCTTGGAAGCTATCTGTAATCCATTGCATAAATGGACGAACCACAATAAAGAAGAAAAGAGCTAAACTGAATCCAAGCAATCCCCACTTGAACAGAGAATGCATCATTCTCTTACGTTCTAATGTCGTTAAGATTTTATCTGCTTCGCTAAAGTCTTCTGGTTGAAATTGAATATTTTCAATTTTTACAGAGTCTCCACGTGCAGTGCTAAAACCAATCGCATTTTTAACTAAGTCTTCATATTTTCTTAACTCTTCCGCAGATCTTGGAGACCATTTGGTCTCTGTCGTTCCATCTGGATTTGTTACTGTACTCATTATACCATCAACAACAACGGCAACGCTTACTCTCTCTAAATTTCCTGCTGATTCACGAATATTTCGTATCGTTTTGGGAACTTCAAAATTAGTCGTCTTAATTTCTTTTTTTACATCCTGTTTAAAGCCTGCGACCTGTTGATCTTCAGCACCAGGAAGATTTGCCCGAGCACCAGGAACACCTGTAGGACTCATTCGCGAACCGTCCAAAGATTCTTCTTCAGACTGTTGTGATCTAATCGCTGTTTTGTCTGGATCAATATGTTCTTCCACTGAAGAAATAACTCTATGATTTAAAGTAGCATCTACTTTTGCAACGACCTTTGCATGCCCAACTACCTTAGTTAGAATATCTTCAATACGATTTTCAAGATCCCCTTCAATTTTAGCTTTCAGATCCAAAAGTTCGTTAGAACCTCCCGCTAAACCTTCAGAAGTTCTAGTAAGCACTTTTCCACGATCATCTAAAACGGCAACTTTTTCGGCATCTAAACCTTCAACAGCATTGGCAACTAAGAAACGAATGCCTCTAACTTGTTCCGCAGAAAGCTCTTTCCCTGCATGCAAAGAAACAACAACTGAGGCAGTTGCTTTACCCGCTTCTTCAAGAAAAGTTTTTTGTTTTGGTAAAGCCAAAATAACTTTTGATTGTTTTACAGCTGACAAGGTATTGATAGATCTCATCAACTCACCTTGAAGAGCTCTTTGATAGTTAATTTTCTGTGCGTAAGAATTTACGCCAAAATCTTGCTTATCAAAAATTTCTAAACCAATAGACCCCATATTGGAATTTCCAATTTCAGACATCAAAGCCATTTGCGTTGAATGCAAAAGCTCTTTGGGAATTGCAACGGTACCGCCGCCATCTCTGAGCTGAAAAGGAACATTTTTTTCATTTAATTTAGAAACCACCAGTGAAACCTGTTCACTTGGAATATTCGTAAATAGTGGCACATAGTCTTTGCCTGATGCCATGAACATCATTGTTGAAGCAGCAATGACAAGAATCGCTGTTACTGCAATAACAGCTAATCTTTTCGTCGGTCCTAAATTTTTGAAAAATTCGCGAAATTGAATGACCAATCCGCCAAAGATTTTATTCAAGGCAAACCCCTCCTGCCTAACAGAAACTCAAAACTAAAAAACTAAACCTGCATCTTCATTATTTCTTGATAAGCATCAATGACCTTATTACGAACTTGGACCATCACTCTTAACGCGATGTCAGCTTTTTCCGCAGCAATCATCACATCAGCAACATTGTCTGTACGACCTGTTGCTAAGTTTTGCATTCCTACATCTGAAGCTTTTTGAAGTTCATTGACGTTACCAACAGCTTCTTTCAAAGTGTCAGCGAAACTCTTGCCGGCACCTTCTGTACCACCAACAGCTGAGGGATTTTCAACTCTTAATGACTTGGAATCTCTAACAACTCCAGTATCAAGAAATCTATTTGCATTCGATACGGTAAAACCCTCCATGGCTTCACTTCTCCTTTGTTACAGTCTAATCATAATTCGAACGAAAGTCCTTATAAAATGGTACAGTCTAGGAAGAAATTACCTTCCTATTTCCAACGCAGACATCGCCATATCTTTAGAGGCCTGAACCGCCGTCACATTGGCTTCATACGATCGAGATGCTTGAATCATATTCGTCATCTCTTCCATCAAATTAATATTTGGATATGCTACATACCCATCTGGATTTGCATCAGGATGGTCGGGTTCATATTTTAATAAAGGAGCTTTCGTATCAGACAAAATATCAGTGACTTGAACTCGCTGAAAAGAAGACTCTGGAGCCGTTGAGCTTAAGATCTCACCAAAGTTTTTTGCATCAGGCATTGCCCCAAAAACTACGTCTTTACGACGGTAAGGACCACCCTCAGGGGTTTGAGTTGTATTAATATTGGCAATATTACTTGCAATGGTATTCATACGCATTCTTTGCGCCGCCATACCACTTGAGCTAATTCTCATGCCTTTCATAAAATCAGCCATCTATTACCGCCCTTCAGAGGCTGCATACTTTAATGCTGCCATCTTTTTATTAATCAGTTGTAGTGCTGCTTTATACATGATCGCATTTTCAGAAAGAGCTGACATTTCTTTCTCGACATCGACCGTATTTCCGTCATTACCTGGGATACCTTCTGGGTCTTCATAAATATCAGGACGACTGGCCTTTACAGAAACTCCCCCTACAGGAATATGATCACCACTGCTGGTAGAAAGTTTGCTCATACCATCCAGATCCAAAGCTCTTTGCAAAGCTCCTTCGAAATCCATTTTTTTTGCTTGATACCCAGGGGTCTCTGCATTTGCGATATTTGATGCAGTTACATTATTGCGAATTTGTCGCATATGTAAGGACGTCGCAAGCGCGTTGGTTGTTTTATCAAAGATATCACTCATAAAACACCTTCTTCCCTGTATTCATTTAATTTATTTCTCAATGTTCTAATACTAATCCCTAACATCTGTGCTGCACGAGTACGGTTTTGCGCAGTCAGCTCTAAGGTCTGTAAAATTAGACGCTTCTCGACCTCAGAAAGGGACATTCCTGGAACAAAATCCATATCTAGACCAAAACTTTCTGCTTCAAATCGAA
>JBHIVS010000254.1:0-4048 GCA_041987885.1 Pseudobdellovibrionaceae bacterium
AGCCCTGCCGCATTCGCGTGTCGATGCGCGGTCGATCTTCTTCTGAGCTGGTTTGCCTTCTCGGGCCCTCTCCCTCTGTGAAGGGCCCCTCAATCAAGAGGCAAAGCCCAATCAAAGGGATATACACATGAACTCTGAAGTTAAAGAAAAACTGACTCAACTTGCTTTTAATCGCTCGCTTCCATTTTGCTATCAATGCTACCATGAATGTCCAACGGGTCGCTGCGAATCTTGCGGCTCAGACGATCTTATGCGTCTAGTTCAAGGAGTCGGCTGTGAGTGGGGTTTAGACTGGGTTATTCAGCATATCCTTGAAACTGAGCTGACACCTGTTGATCTGGAAGAATCATTCGAGGAGTCTATTCGCCAATGCTATCCAGAAACTACAAAAATTGGCTGGATGGAGTTTGATACCGTAACACTTATGAAAGAAAACGATCCTATTGGTTGGCGTTGTGCACTTGCCGATTTTGAATTCGAAGAAATGAATGAAGAAAGAATTATCTCTTTCGATAACGGGGCTACTTACTACAGAACCGATGATGTTGAGCTGCTACTGACGGAGTAGCTTGCACATCCAATAAATTTTTGAACTAATATCATTATATGGACCAAGTAATATCGCCTGCCGAACTCTGTTTTTTCCACTTGGTCTGATCTATATTTTGCTCCAAGAGTATTTCAAAATCTTTATCACCAGTATTGACTCGTATTTCAAATGGCATTTTCTGGTTCAAAAAATGCTCCCGTAGTTTTTCTAAAAAAATCTTGTAGTGATCGAAGATTTCGTCTTCGGATTCATGCGTTGTGATTGCCATTGTATAGTATGTTTCACCGTCGTAATAAATTGCGGAAAACACCGTAGCATCAAATTTTTTGAAACTGATGAACGCAGGCTTATTTGGTCTCGGAGTGACTGTGAAAACACCTTCGTGATAATTTTGCGAATATACTTCTAAAGTGCCGGCGTTTTTCAACCGGTCAAACTCTTTGATGCAAGGATCTTCACCAAAGTTTTTGTGTGTATTGTGCGGATGATTTTCATCATTGATCCACACAAAGAAAACAATATTGCCACCGACAATCTCAAAAAAGACGGTTTTAGTTTTGTCTGTCGGGTGTTCCTGTAAATGATGGCCAAGGTAAGGGCGTTTGTACTGATTGAGAGTAGGATCAACCAGGATGCGATTAATAGCTTTATAAACGTCCTGAAATGAGACATGTTCCAAGTCCCTGATTGTTTGAGAAAATAACTTTGAATCTACTCTTTTAAACATTCTTGTATGATATCAATAAGTTATGCCATTTGTGATGCTTAATTTTATGCCGCAAATAATTTAAATACTTGATCTTTTTTAAATTAAAGATGATAATTTATTTAAATAGTGAGGTTTGTATGCCTATCCAGCAACAAGTCGAAATGACTTTTAAAATTAAGGATCTTGTTAGTGGTATCGTGAGCCATCTTGATTGCTCACAGAAAACACTTTGCTCTTTGATTGGGATCACGCAAACGGCTTTATCGACGTCCCTTGAAAAGTCCTATGTCGATACTCATACAAACAAAGTCGCCAAACGTTTAATGAGTCTTCTTTATGTCATTGAGACTTTAAAAAAAGATCAATCACTGAACGCTCAGCTTATCCTTAAAGTTTTAACTGTACCAAGTTACCGCTTGGAAGATGGAACCTTTTTGGATGTCGTTTCTGCCATCCACGAAGGTACAAATCGCAATGAGTTTTTAATTGAGGTAGCTGATCGTGCTCTCAAGCATTTGCGCGGCAAATACGAAGCCGACAAGCGTCCGATTCAAAATGGCATCTACAACAAGCTGGCGCAAGTGAAGTCTTCATAGTCCTTGGGACTTCAACAAAATCTAGTAGGCTTTAAGTGACGACCACCGCAAGATCCGCAATTTGTTCTTTAGGAATAAGAAAGACTCCCTCGCGGTCACAAGCTCTGCGTAAATCTTGATTGTCAAAACTCCCCGTGACTAAGCAGCGCATGGCCTCGCTAGGAAGTTTTCGCAAAATATCTAAACCATTTGTAGACTGCGATAAATCATAGTCTAAAAGAAAAGTGTAATCCGAACCGTTATCCTGCTGTGAAGTTGTAATCCTGGCTATGCAGTCAGCATTTTGAGAAAAGACCGTCTGGTTTAATACTCCTGCTTCATCCAATTTTTGTTTCCAAAGCTCAAGAGCAGATTCTTGATCATCAATAACAACAATCTTTGATGCAGAATTAAACTTCAATCGCGGTAAATACCAAGCGGCTCGTTCTGCTATCGGCAAAAGAATCTTGACCGTTGTTCCAATATCTAAAGTGGATTCAATACTAATTCGTCCACCCCAAGCTTCAATGTTCTCTTTTGCATGTGAAAGTCCAATGCCGGTGCCGTTGACTTTTCCTACTGAGAAATTATGCTGAAAAACTTTAGATAGATTTTCAGGCTTAATGCCTTTTCCGTTATCTGATACTGAAATTGATATTTCAGATCCAAAATCCTGAACTCGAATAAGAATTTTTCCTGCCGAATCAAGCGCCTCTATTGAATTATTAACGAGATTTCCAAGAACAGCGCGAAGCTCGTAAGGAACATGCTTAACAAGTGCAGAAGCTACGATGTCTTCAGTATCAAAGCTGAAATCAATAGACTTTGGAATAACAGCTGCTAACTCACGTTTGGCTTGCTCAAGAGTTTCGTAAATATCCGCTGTTAATGATTCGGAAAGTGTTTCATGAGGCCTATCATCTAGCATTGAAATAAGATCGCGGATCTGTCCGATGGTGAGTTCTAAAAGCTCTCGCTCTTTTAACGCAACACCTGGCAACTTGCTCGGAATTCTCTGTAATGCTGCCAACGGCGTTCTTAAGTTGTGGCGAACCTGCTGGGCGATTTCACTTTTTACGATTTTCTTTTCTGTTTCTATGTCGTGATTAAACTGCTCAAGAAGGCGCTGCTTTAAAAGACGCGTTTGTGGTATTGAGATTAGATTTAAAATTAGCCAGATTAAAACAGCATAAGGAACAAGTCTGAACCTATCATACACGAAGAGAATTTCGTCATCCGATTGAAGTGTCGAACTCAAATCAACCGGAACAGTGATTTCAGCCCCTGTGATTCGGTGAAGGAATCCTTCTTCTTTAAAAACTTCCGCTTTTGCAGGAATAACAAAAGAGCGATCCGGTATTTTTGATTTGTATTTAATAACTTCAAAGCTGGAAAGCCGTGCTTGTTGAAGGATAAGACTTGCTTCGCGTAAATCTCCAATTTTAACCATGCGTGAAAGAAAGCGAGTGTTTTCTTCCGCCACAGTCTGCAAATGAATGGCGTTAAATATAACTGCCACACCTGAAAGAAATAAGAGGCAAAGTACAGAAATATTAATTTGCTTTCGTTCAAAACCTTTAATTCTTTGATCTAAAGTTTGTGTTCTCACTTAAGCCCCACAATCTGATAGCGGGCTATCTTAAGAGGGGCATCTGCAAGGACTGGCAAAGTATCTAAAGACAAGCCCACAGATATTACCTCGGGAATGGAAGATTCTTTTAAGGCTGAGATAGTTTCATCACAGAATAAAGCTTTCACTTTTTCGATGAAGCTCGGTTGTAAATGCCACGGAAGATCAACTATCTGAATCTGTTCGCCAGATATCATCCAAGCAAAGTTTGGAAGGGCCTCTAGGAATGCTCTGCGTATTGATTGTTCAAGATTTTCAGAAAGCGCGAACCCTAGTGAGGACTGGTTCAATTTTTCTGCATGAATAGAACAAACAATACCAAAAATATTTTCCGGCGTTCTCATTCTATAAAAACTGACATCTGCTGATGGTAAAACCGTTTGAAACTTTAAAACTTCCGGACAAGAAAAAGTAATTCTTGTAAGCGGAATAGAGTTATTCAAATGCTCGTTCAAATAGAATCTTTCAAGACATTCAAATTTAGCGTGCAGTGACGGGTCATGGGTTCCAGCCACAGCAAGCCCTATCGAGTCAAACCCCAGAGTCTTGCAGATAAGACGTTCAATAGCTTCGGCAACTGATTT
>JBHIVS010000255.1:0-4004 GCA_041987885.1 Pseudobdellovibrionaceae bacterium
AGACTTCCGACCTATCTTGGAAAGGTTTAGCATGTTATTTGATTCGATCAATCTTATTGAAGGCGCAGTGGCGACGAATTTTACCGTCGCCTCTGGGCCTTCTTTGCCTTCTCTGCCGTCAATTGGCGAAATCTTCTTTTTGATGGATACTAATCCATCTCTGTACGTCTATACTGGAACCACATGGATTCAAGTTGGATCTGGGGCTACATCAGGTGGCTCCAGCTCAACGTCTAATGAACCATATGAGATTGCCTTCACCGTGCCAGGACAAATGCCTGACGGTGAGGTTATCTTACACGTGCCGCTGTTGAGATCATTAAAATTGCCAGCAAACGCTGAAGGATCGCGAGCCAGCAGCCTCTCACCAGCTTCTAGCACAGTTGAGTTCAAACTACAAAAGAACGGCGTCCAATTTGGAACTATGAGATTTGCGCAAAATGCAGTGGCGACATTTGTGTGTACGGAAACTACATTCGCGGCGGGTGATTTTTTTACTATGCTGGCGCCATCTCCGGTCGACTCAACGCTATCAGACGTTGGTGGTATTTTTTCATTCACTAAAATCTAAGTATTATGACTATCAAGCTCAATACGCTCGCAAAAAATATTGTGTTGGACGGTATCATTTATGGTGGAAACTCGCCATCGTCACCAAATAACACACGTTTTAATATTGCGCTATTCACTGGCGCTATGCCAAGTACTCCTCCATCTTCGCCGTCCACTTCTAGTGTTAACGCGCAGCGAGTATGGCAACCTATCAGCACCACTAGTAGTTCGACAGACGCGCCAGCCATTATTAGAAATGGTGATGTTATTTCATTAGGTTCAGGATTATTGACCAATAACGCGTCTGGGACAGGAACAGTTACTTGGGCATACGTGTTTAATTTAGTTTCAGGTGATGGTTTTATTACTGACAGTGTTGGACTGCAGGGGTCTAATTCAATCGTGCAAGTTTCCACGCTGAACGCGGTGAATGGTCAGCCGCTTTCACTTGTTTCAGTATCAATGAGATTGACAGGAGTTTAATATGGCGTCAGTTATTTTCACCCAAGGCGCACTGTCAGGTGTGCAAAGTTCATCTTACTCTCCGTATAGACTTTTCCCATCATCACTGTCAACCACGTTTGCGGCGCGTCGCGGGGTTCTTGGGGTGGTGGGTGCCACTTCTGTGTCTGCAACATACGCTCCCTTTATCGTTCTTGATGTGTTTAAGGGGGTGCCGCCAGATTCTTTTGCCGGTCTTACAAATACGTCTGCTAGAGCATCAGACCTTTTGGTTTCTTTTCAATGTGGTTCAGACGTAAATGAATTGATTCAGAGCACTGGATCGCATAGAAAATTTCTGATCGGGAAGAGTATGCTCAATACCGCCACTGCGGTAGCCAGTGGCGAGGCTACTTGGTTTATTCTTCGCGCTGAAGGCGACACCGCAACCTCGCCTTCAAACGCTGGGGACTTGGTGAACGTTTCAGCTCTTCTTGGAACGATAGGTGTTCTAGGATCTGGCGCAGATGTTGAAATTTCTGATGTACAGATCGTCGCAGGCCAGCAATACAAGTCAGCCGGGTTCCTTTTCTCTATCCCAGCTTCCTATACGGTGTAATCGTGATTTACGTTCAACGAAGCAAACGGGCACAAATTAATAAGCCTGTTTTTAACACGGTGAGCGTAAATCCTCCGGTGGCCGGCCCGAACAGATTTGGTTCGGGGGCCAGCAAGAATGTCATTAGTATCGCTGTTTCTAGTTTAATGACACTTCGAGGATACGTAGCTAATGATCAATTGAGTGTCAGACCTTCTGGATTGGTGATTCTTGTCGGAAACGCTTCTCCAAATTTGTTAAAGGCCTCTGTTGTTTTACCAAGAACGTTTATTTCAACAGAAACACCGCAGCCTGTTTTGACAGCCGCAAAAAATGAAGATCTCTACACCCTAGGATATTTTGGATCGGACAATAGTTACCAAATGGAGATTTCTGTCAGCTTTACTAAAACTTTTATGGCGGGACAAACCGCTGACGGCCAAGCCTTTTCGTTTAGCAAAATTTGACCCCAACCTATTTTTGAGGTTGCTTCACTTTTCGCATACTTTAAAATCACCGTTATTAACGGTGATTTTTTGCTTTAAAGGAGAATACTAAATGATGAACCTGCGTCAAAGATCTGTCAATGTTTCGCGTAAGGAGCTTCTGGCTAAGTTGAAGGAAAATTTAGCCCTACACCGCCAAGAATACCAAGAAGCTCTAGTCGAATTCCACACACGGCTGCTGGAAGACTTGAAGCTTGCACAGAAAAAAGTAAGCAAGATTGAGAACATTGAGAGCTTGAAGAACTTCCGTTTCAGTGTTCCCTTCCCACAAAATCATGAGAAGGATTATGAAGAAGTCATTGAGATGTTGGAAATGTCTGTTGACGAAAACATCAATCTGGATTCTGAATCTTTCCGCGCGTATGTGAAGAACGACTGGCAGTGGAAAGCGTCTTTTGCTGCGGCCAAAATGGCATACGCTACAGCTGGTTCTTCCGTGTCCCTCTGATTAACGCCCCCAGTGCGTTCTCTAAATGAACTACAGTGACCTCCTCTATTTTGATGGCCCCAACACTTTAGAGGAGGTTACTCATCAACGTGATCTGCTCGGCGCAGCAATTGCTGAGGTGGCTTACAAAGCCGGCATCTATAACTGTGAAGTACCTGTAAGTACTGAACACTTATTGACGTTGCTTAACGATCTATCTGTATCGATTTTGGCTCCTAAAGCAAAAGAGGATGTCAGTGATGAAACCAACACTGGATTCTTTGGATCATTTAAACCTTTCCCTCCAACTCGCGGATTTGAACACTTGACACCCGCCCAACAAGGAATATGTGTAGATGGTTGGTGGAAGGATTCAATGCAAGTTTCACAGGGAAGACTGTTTGAAGCTGCTAAACAAGGTTTAGATTACGACGGCGCGCGCGTCGAATGCGGCGAGAATGAGTGCTCAATTCAAGAATACTGTGATGTCAAGTTTCTAAGGAAGATTAAGAGGACAGATTACAAGATTTCTGCCGATGTTTTTATCTCGCACAATGAGTACAATTTTGGGCGAAAATACAATACTGTCTTTGAAATCCTGTTCCTAAAAGACGGGTTAATTCGACATCTGACTAGTTTCACTTTTCAAGAAGCTAAGGAATTGGGAGCTATGACGGTATTTGGCGGTGGTAACTGGGTTACTGATCGTCATACTGGGAAAGAGGCTGCTCCATGGTGTATTGACATTTTGGCGGTAAGACCAGAGATTGAACATTTATTGGTCTCAACGTATCTCTAAGCTCCAACAAAAAGTATTGGGTTAAAGCTGGTCACCAGCTGCGTGAACCATATCTAAGGACGACTGACCATATCATTAGGTCTAAAATATCTATCTACTCTCCATGACTCACCATGAGTCAGTTCAACGGAGAGATAAATCAATGACTAACGAAACTTTGAAAACACAATGGGTTGATGATATCGCCCAAATGCACACTAAATTCAGTGTCAACCAAGTTATCCGCAATCTAGACAAAGAGAAGCTCCGAAAGTTTCTTGAGTTTCGAATCAACTTCTTGCAGGAAGAACTTGATGAAATGAAGAAGGCTTTTGAGGAGGGTGGAGAGACAGCAGCAGATGACACTGTTGATGCGCTGATTGATCTTTGTGTTGTGGCGATTGGTACTCTCGATGCATACGACGTGAATGCGTTCACTGCTTGGAACCGTGTGCACGCCAAGAACATGGAAAAAGAACCTGGTATCAAACCCGGTCGCCCAAATCCTTTGGGCCTTCCAGATCTAATCAAGCCGGAAGGTTGGACACCCCCTTCTCACGCCGACAATGTAGGCCTTCTCAGTAAAGTGTTTGAATAACATGATTGAGTGCTACTACTCCTCGTGTAAGAACCACACAGCAAAGCAATGTCCTAAGTTTCCTAATAATAAGAAATTAAATAAGAATAAGTAGAAAAAGAATT
>JBHIVS010000256.1:0-3956 GCA_041987885.1 Pseudobdellovibrionaceae bacterium
CTGAAGGAGCTCGCCAAATTTACTGAGCTTACCAGGAGATCCCACCATCTATGTGGAGTCATCTTTAATCTTTCCACCTGCACCTACTATAATTTTGATTGTAGCACCTGGAGTGATATTGACGGGTGCATTCATCAAGTATCCACCGCTGTGTCCTCCTTGAGCTTGATTTAATATCAATGGACCCAGGGCAGAGGCTCCTCCTCCAGCAATAGTCACAAAAGCACTACCTTTTGCGTCAAGAGGAACCTTCCAATCACATTCAGGGCTACAGTAGTGAATGTTGTTAGTCGGAGGTTGCGGAGTTTCACTATAATGAAAGAAAACTCTTTCCATTCTTGTTAGTAATGTGAGTGCACAGGAAGTGATTTCTTTTTTATTATCAATAGTATCTTGAGTTCTGATAATCGTTTTAAACGATAGAGGCTTAAAGGACCTTACTAATTTGTTTTCGTCGACATTGACTAAAAATGAAGCGTAAAACTCATTGGCACTTCCAGTGGACTTAAAGTTTTTAAGCTCGATATTTTTAATAAAGATATTATTGCTATATCTTTCTCCTGCTTTTATTAAATCAGGAGTTTTTGGATCATCAGAGGCGGACATAGGAACGCTATCAATGACTACTTTTGGATCTTGCTCTGTTGGATCGAACTTTTTTGGAGGGGATTTTTTTGCTAAAATTTTTGTACAAACAGATCCATCTGCCATGACTGTTGCCAATAGTTTTTCTAGATCAAGCATTTCATACTTATCGGCTAGATCGCGGGCTTCTTTTTGTGCACTTGTCATTAAAGTAAGAAAAGAAGCTGTAACTATTGATATTATACCTATTGTAATCAGTACCTCTACAAGAGTCATACCGTTTCGATTGTGTTTTATCGGCGCCATGGATAATCTTTCTTAGGCCCCGTAAAGACTTCGTGAGGACCTTATCAATATAAGTTTATTCATAAAATACTTTTCGTGTTCTATCATAGAATTTATAGGATTTATCGGATTTATCGTTTTTGAACTAAAGAATACCTAAGTTATTTTGTGTCTCGCGAATTGACCGATAATAAATGTTACCTAAGCCGCTTCAAATCGAGAATCGAATAACTGGACTCAGCCCTATTGCCCATTAAATGCTGTTGCCGAACATGCTAGTCTTAAATCCTTGATATCGCATGGAGGAGATGATGTGACCAGCGGTGCTAAATACGAATATGTCCAGGTTATGAGTAGGCGTTACCTTAATTCTGACCGAAAGATGATTCTATTGAAGGTTGAATTTTTTATGGAGTTTAAATAAAATTTGTGTTTTTTTGAGACAACGTTAAGTATTTTTTTTTGATAGATTTTGTGTTTTTAGATGCTTTATTAATATACATATATATTAAGCCGTTATTTAAGAAGCTCTTTTTTTATCACTTTCAAGTCTTTGTGCTGCGAGCTCTTCTATTTCTTTTGCTAGAAAAATATTTTGTGACATGACTTTGTAGAAAGCTTCCAGAGGAATTTCTAATAATAAACTTTCGACTTCACTGTAGGCTGAAGCTGTTCGTTGTCCCGCCGACATTAGAAGTGAAATCTCACCAAAACATGTTCCACTAGATAGGACATTGATTGTCTTTTGGTCTTGAACGATACGCACTTTTCCTTGGACTAAGATAAAGCAAGATCGAGAACTTTGTCCCTGTTGGAAAAGAAGTTGTTGTTCTTTTGTTTTAAAGAGTTTTCCTGCGAAAACTAACTGATCAATTGTTTCGCTAGGTAGCTTGTTAAAAAATGGTGAACTTTGCAAAGCTTGTAGGATCCAAAAACGATGCTGTAAGCTTTCAGCTTTTGAAGAGTTTAGTAAAGCATCTAGTTTTTGAGTGTAGGGGATTGCTAATACGGTAGACTCTGAAAGTGTAATGGCATCGGCAGTTCTTGGTTGGTTAAGTAGGAAACCACCTTCTCCTAATAAACTATGGTCACTGATTTTTGTTAAGAGTGTTCTCTGTTGAGGGCCATGTACCCTATATAAAGCTATCTCGCCTTTTAGAACTATATAAAGGGTTCTGTCTTGGTCTCCGGATTTTAGAAAACGTTGATTAGCTGGGATTTTGAAAACTTTGGAATCTTTCTTCAAAATCGTTACAATATCTTCATGAAGACTTCTTAAGAAGGGGAGATTTGTAAAATCAATTTTGGAGATATCTGTTGTAATTATATTTTCAGATCTTGTTGTAAAGTTATGCTTATTTGAAGAGCTATCTTGGAAAATTTGAATAAATTCAGGATTGGTCATAAATTGATTGTCTGCAGAGAACTTTAAAAGGGAGTAGAGTTCTCTGAAATTCACCAACCATCCCTGTCGAATAAAAAAGCTAAAAAGTCCTTCTATATTGACTTCATTTTTTAGGTACTCGAGATAAGACGCCTGCAATAAAGAGATTTGAAACTTTTTTTGTAGTTTTGGAATATCTAGTAGTGCGAACTGATCTTGTTTTGTAAGTTGATGTTCCAAAAATGTCAGTTTCATTCTCTCAATTTTCATAGGTTTCTTTTCGTCCAAAAGGAGGCCTTTCTAGACATTGCTTTGGTCTAGAAAGCTTGCTGCTTATGAGAGTAATATCGGATTTGCCCTGTATTTTTGTCTGTGTTATCCTCTGACTTATAAGGAAATGGCCGATGTCTTTAAACCTCGTTATTCAAACAGCCTTTTTAGGCGATTTGTTGCTTTCGATACCTCTTTTAAAAGAAATCAGAGCTTTGTACCCTCAAGATCAATTGGGCTTGGTTTGTCGTAAAGGTTTTGGCGATTTTTTTAAGAAAACGGGTCTGGTCGATCATTGTTTTGAGATTCAAAAAGGTCAGTCAGATAGTTATAAAAAGATTCAAAAAGATCTTGAGCCATTTTCTATCCGTTATTTGATTTCTCCTCATGAATCTTTGAGAACTGCTTTTTTCGTTAGAGGTTTAAAGGCTGAACATAAAATTGGCTATAAAAATTTGTGGAGTTTTTTTGCTTATAATGAAAGGCAAAAAAAAGATCTTCGCTTGCCAGACGCTATTCGGCAGATGAGTTTGTTGTCTGGCTTGAGTTCAGATCTAAAGAATAAAATTTCTGAATATTTAAAAACTCAAAACCCTTACCAATTGCAGGAAGATGGACATTTACCAGTGCCTCCGAATTGGTCTTCTATGGAAGCCAGAAAATCTGTTTTAGATGGAACAGATGTTTTTAAAAAACTGAAAAATGAATATCCACTGGCTGCCTTTGAAGAAGGTCGCGCGGTTTTGTTGTTCCCTGGAAGTGTTTGGGCGACAAAACGTTGGACGGAAAAAGGTTTTGTCTCTGTAGGCGTAGATTTACAGAAAAAAGGCTATCAAGTTTATGTAATGGGAGGCCCTGGTGAAGAAAAGCTAGCAGAAACAGTAGCTTTACAGATTCCAGGATCTATATGTTTCGCGGGGAAAACTTCGATTTTTGAATCTGCTCAGTTGATTGTTCGTGCTAAGGTATTAGTAGGTAACGACAGTGCATCGACTCATCTTGCTGCGGTTTGTGGAACGCCTCACATTGCTATTTTTGGTCCTACAGTGTTGGAGTTTGGCTTTAGACCTTGGGGTCAGCAGAGTTATGTTGTCGAGCTAGGGAAGCTACCATGCCGTCCTTGTGGCAAACATGGCCATCATAAGTGTCCGATAGGAACTCATGAGTGTATGGAGAAAATATCTCCTAAAGTAGTTATAAAATCTTTGGATAAGATTCTTTCTTCTTAAAAAAAAAGCTCCTTAATAAACTACTTTAAAAGAAAAGATTACTGAGGAGCCTCTGACTAGAAAAAAATATGAAATTCTTTAATCTTCTGCCGAGTATTCTTTAACGTTGATTCCGTATTTGCGAATCTTACGAAGCAGAGTATTTTTGGGAATATTTGCTTGGGCAACCGTTTGATTAATTTTTCCAGAATTTGCTTTTAGGG
>JBHIVS010000257.1:0-3682 GCA_041987885.1 Pseudobdellovibrionaceae bacterium
AGCCAGAAGTATAAGGACCAAAATACAAAGAGCCATCTTTTTTTACTTTTCGTGCTAAATACAACCTAGGAAAGGAATCGGCCCAACTAAACCTAATGTAAGGATAGGCCTTATCGTCTCTAAGGCGGATATTATACTTAGGACGATGTTTTTTAATCAAGGAAGCTTCCAATAAAAAAGCTTCAACCTCTGTTTTGGTAAGAATATATTCTACATCATTGATGTTGGAAACTAAAAGTCTTGTTTTAGGAGAGTGGTCTTTACTGTCCGTGAAATAACTTCTGACACGGCTGCGTAAGTTTTTTGCTTTACCGATGTAAATAATTTTCTCAGCTGTATTTTTCATCAAATACACGCCACTTTGGGTCGGAAAATCTTTAACCCTATTTTTTACATCTTCAAAGCTATTTGAGGCCATCTTCTAAAGCCTCCGCATTCTTTTTATCCGTATCTCCGCTCAAACCAGATAACTCAATTATTTGCAGACGTTTAATTTCATCTCTGATTTTCGCAGCCTCTTCAAACTCAAGATTTGCTGAGTATTCTTTCATTTTTTTACGTAACTTTTCTATTTCATCTCTAATTTTATCGGGTGCTCCTGCGAATTTTTTCATCACTGCCGCAGATTTATTTTCACCTTGAAGAGGATTTTTAACATTTCCGTCAAAGAGTTCTCCAAGACCATCTCTGATTTTCTTTTTTATCGTTTGCGGGGTAATACCATGTTCTTCATTATAAGCCATTTGAATACGACGACGTCTGTCTGTTTCATTCATAGCTTTTTGCATACTATCGGTCATGCGATCTCCATATAAAATCACATGACCATTCACATTACGAGCCGCCCGCCCGATCGTTTGGATTAAAGATCTTTCGGACCTTAAGAATCCTTCTTTATCTGCATCAGTGATACCAACAAGACTTACCTCTGGAATATCAATACCCTCTCTGAGCAAATTGATACCTATCAAAACATCAAAAACCCCTAAGCGAAGATCCCTTAAAATTTCCATTCTTTCCATAGTGTCAATTTCACTATGAAGATATTTAACTTTGATACCTATGTTTTCGTAATACTCTGTTAAATCCTCAGAAGATCTTTTGGTAAGAGTCGTAATTAAAACTCTTTCGTTTTGTTTAATTCTCTCTCGAATTTCTTTGAGTAAATCATCTACCTGATGTTTAACCGGTCTGACTTCAACCACAGGATCAATCAACCCTGTCGGTCTAATAATTTGCTCTACAATGATACCTTCTGACTTTTGTAATTCATAAGTTCCTGGAGTCGCAGAAACATATACAACCTTATCCATCATTCTTTCAAATTCTTGAAAGTTTAAAGGTCTATTATCTAAAGCAGAAGGTAGTCGAAAACCATGCTCAACTAAATTCATTTTTCTAGCACGATCCCCTCTATACATTCCCCCACTCTGAGGAACAGTTACATGGGACTCATCAATGAAAGTAACAAATTCTTTAGGAAAATATTCAAGCAACGTTGGAGGTGGTTCTCCCGAGCCCCGTCCCGTCAAATGACGCGAATAATTTTCGATCCCTTGGCAAAATCCCATTTGTTCCATCATTTCAATGTCATAATAGGTTCTTTGTTCAAGACGTTGCGCTTCGAGGTGTTTCATTTGTTGATTGAGCTCAACCAATCTTTCTCTAAGTTCTTCTTGGATTGTCTTTATGGCTCTCGCCAATCCTTCATCACTCGTAACGTGATGACTCCCCGGATATATAGCAATTTTATCTAGCTCCTCGATCACTCGGCCAGTTAACGGATCGATCCAAGAAAGCCTCTCTATATAGTCTCCAAAAAACTCAACACGTACGGCACGCTCTTCCTCGTAAGGAGGGAATATCTCAACAATATCACCTCGAACTCTAACATTCCCACGTGTGAAATCTACATTATTGCGTTGATATTGAATGCGAATAAGTTCTTTGAGTAAGTGGTCTCTTTTAAGAGACGTATTTGCCTCAAGCGCAATCATCATTCCCTCATAGGCCTCTGGAGAACCGAGACCATATATACAGGAAACTGAACTGACAATAATGACGTCTCTACGGTCGAACAACGAACGAGTTGCGGAATGGCGCATACGATCTATCTGTTCGTTAATTGCGGAGTCTTTTTCTATATAAGTGTCAGTGGATGGAATGTAAGCTTCTGGCTGATAGTAGTCGTAGTAACTGACAAAATATTCAACAGCATTATTGGGAAATAATTCTTTAAACTCAGCATACAACTGAGCCGCCAATGTTTTGTTGGGGGCCAATACTAAAGCCGGTTGATTGAGCTTTGCAATCGTATGGGCCATCGTAAAAGTTTTGCCAGATCCAGTGACACCTAACAGTGTTTGATGATTTAAACCTGCTTGAAAATTTTCGTAAATTTGCTCGATAGCCTTTGGCTGATCGCCAGAAGGCTTAAAGTCTGTAACCAATTGAAAATTCTGCTTATGTTTTCCACTCATAGACAGATTCTAGCACGGTGTTATTGAGTTACATGCAATTTTTCTAAGGAAGTTCTAGATGCGAGGTGACAAACTATTCGGCTTTCCCTTGTTTCAAATGACAGAGATCTTTATCATTTTCCAAACATCGTTCTTTGCTTCTTAAATGATTCTTTATAGGAGTCCTGCATGAAAACTCTCATTACTCTTTCAATTTTAACCCTTTCGTCTTTGGCACATGCTGGTTTTACCGATATGAAGCCGGGCCTTTGGCAAGTAGAAACGGTCATGGTCGTAAATGGACAAGAAGTAAATTTAGGAGGATTATTAGGGTCTGCAATGAAAAATCTTCCAGAGGATATCAAGGAAAAGGCTAAAAATGTCGGCGGAGTAGCCTTAAACGAAAAGGGAATTCTTTTATGCATGACTGCCGACATGATTAAAAAACCAGAAACTTTAGCAGAGCAAAATAAAGAAAAAATCGACTGCAAAGTTAAGATTTCAAAGCAAACAAAAGTTAAAATTGAAGGAACCGTTGACTGTCCTGACAAAAAGACATCTGCAAAACTTGAATATAACTACGTTAACCCCACTGAATACCGCGGAAAAATTGATGTACTCGTTGAAGGCAAAAAAATGAGTAGCAACTACACAGGAAAATTCATAAAAGCAGACTGTGGAGAAGTTCAACCAGCCACTACTAAATAATTCTAATAAAAAAGGGAGCATAGCTCCCTTTTTTATTACATACCGCTAGACTTTCGGAGGTAAAAAGCCACAAAAGATGCGAGTATTTTTGTGATATGACACCATTAAAGCATATGAAAAAAATATGCTTGCCGACAAGATTCTCACTTCGTGCCTCCATAATTGCAGTAATTTTATTTTCTTCCCTACCCTCTTTTGCCGAAAATGTTTGTAGTTATAAATGGAATGAATTTCCCAAGAGATTACAAGAGTCCGACAATAGACTTTCTTTTATAAATCCTGCGGGACCTTTGAATATTGGCGTTTGCTGGTGGCATAGTCGCATGCAAAGAAATGCCAATTATTTACTAAGCTTTGCACCTAATTCTTCGAAAATGACTCCTCAACAAGCTCGCATTCTAATTAAAAATCTTTCCAGAACAAATGTCGTACAGACAGCTTTGGGCTATAAAAACTTGAAATCTTTTTCCACTGCTTACTCTAGAGAAATGCAAGAAGCCCTTGGACAATGGCAG
>JBHIVS010000257.1:3692-3921 GCA_041987885.1 Pseudobdellovibrionaceae bacterium
TAACCGATACCTTTTTCAAACTCGGCTGGGTTCGAGGAATCGGCCCTAGCCGTGTTAGCCCAGAAAATTTATCCAATAAAATGGATGCTCTTTATGAAGATGTCATGCTGAGAAAAAATATAACTTATCAAGTTTTGCAAATGCCTGGCTTTAAAGCGCATGCTTGGCTAGTCACAGACGTTAAAAAAGGACCTCAATCCAGTTACTCTATAACCGCCATAGATAGTAA
>JBHIVS010000258.1:0-3911 GCA_041987885.1 Pseudobdellovibrionaceae bacterium
TACGATAAGAACTTGCTTAACACCTTCTTCGGACTGGCGCCTGTATTTAACGATGAATCAATCGGCAAGGTTTTACACAACGCGATATTCGATATTGCGATGCTTCGGCGGCATGGGTTCGATTTGAAATCAAAAAGGCCTCCTGCGGCTCCAGCAAAGGCCATCAATAGGGGGCCTGAAGCTCGAGCTATAATATCTTCAGGAGAAGAACTGCCATCTCTGAAAAGCATATTTGTGATGATGGTTTTTCCGCCACCAGCAGTATGTATACTTACGAACTTTAGAATGATCCAAAAGGTAATTCCGCAACAGATGTTTATAAGACTCAGCGTTTTAAACGATTTCAATTTTTTTCTAGATTTGTGAATGGAAAATAAAAGAGATCCAAATTTAGCTCCGGCAATGGCCGTGAATATCGAAGTTGCAATGATCCAAATATAGGACTCTATCGAGAGGCTTTCGATACTGGGGAATCCTAGATATAAATAGCTGCCTTGGAATGTTTGGACGATAAGTCCTGAGATAATAACGGACCATAGAACATAGGTTTTAAAATTATTGAAATAGTCTTTGCTGAGTTCTTCAAGAGCGTAAGCGATACCACCAAGAGGTGTGTTAAAAGCCGCGGCAAGTCCCGAGGCTCCTCCTGCAAGAATAAAAGATCGCATAGAAATGTCGGCAATCCACTGTCGTGATTTTTCACCCACTCTATAGAAAATTCCCGAAGCAATTTGTAAAGTAGGCCCTTCTTGTCCGACGGAGCCTCCGCCAAGAACGCAGATGACAGAAGAGGCGATCTTAACAAGAATAACTCGAATTCCAATTAAAGATCGAATTTGTTTTGAATCCGTTTCGGGATTTAAATCATTGGCTTTTAACATTTGTGGGATTCCGCTTCCTCCGGCATTTTTTGCCAATCGAAAGGGGAGGTACCAACTTAGATAGATCATTCCCACTGTGAACAAAAGAGAGAAAATCCAATGACTATGTTCGACGATTTTTATGGAGAGTTCTTCGCTCCAGAAAAAGAGTTCTGAATAAATAAGGGCCGTGACGGCTGCGATAATACTGGCGATGAGAAAGGGAACAATCTTAAGTGAGTCTTTGTATTCTATTTTTTCTATTAGACTGTCAAAGTAGCTAAGAATTTTTTCCCTATGTCGCATCACTCATCCCGTTGGTTGTTGAAAGCTAATTGGAAGACTTGAGAATTTCTCCTAATAATTTAATATGATTCAAAGGATGCTTGCCCACATGTTCAATTGTTAGAACTTTTGCGGCCTCCAAGCGAGGAACACCTTCAAACGAAATCAGTCGATCCAATGCATTTGCCGACGACACTACCACGGTGAGTGGGTCCATGTCCTTTTCTTTAAGTCCATAGGGTCCTGCGCCATTGATAGTTTCTTCGTGCTGTCCAATGATGTTGATTACAAAAGGATCCAGATGTCTTTTATCGGCAAGATTTTGCGCGCCTGTTTTTGGATGATTTTTCCAAGCGGTCATTTCTTCAGGAGAAAAAGATGATAAAGGCTTGCAAATATTAAGTTTGGTTTCTTGATGTCCGTAATCGTGAAGTAAAGCTCCTAGAGTTAGGAGCTGATTTTTTTTAGGATCGTTGAAGCCTAGCTTTTCAGCTAATGCAAGAGAAAGAGTCGCTACCGTGACTCCGTGGTGGGCAATAGAGCGATCGGTATTTTCAATTTTTAGAATGGCAGATAAAGCTTGGGCATTTGAAAGTAAAAATAAAGAAAATTTTCCTGCAGATTCTTTGGCGGCAGTATAGACAGCTTCGCTTTCTGGGTTTTCGAAAACTTCTTCAATTTGATTTTCTTGAACTCCGTGAATAATGGCGGCACGGTCTTGAATTTCAACGTTTTTGTCCTCGTAGGCGGATTCAATATTTCTTTCTAGATATTTTCTATACAGGGGCTCTTCGTCGACGGGGATATACATTTTACGAACTTTTTTACTTTTTAGTCGCTCTAGTCGATCTCCGGCAAAGCTGTCGCCTTTTCGTAAAAAAAGAATCATCTTACTGTCGACTTGGACGTAAGCATTAAAATCAATCTTTTGGTTTCCACGAAGTGTGCTAACTCGGACCGAAACGTAATCCATATTGCCTCAATAAACTAAGGTTGCTACCATCATTGGAATGAATGACAACGAAATTGTAAAAGATTTTTTAAAAGAGTCCAAGGCCTTAATTGAAATCATGAACGAACAGCTAGAGCAGGTCGAAGAGGACATATCTAACTTCAAAGTACTTTCTGACTTTGGAAATAATGTCGATCGTATTATGGGGGGAGCTCAAAGTCTGGCTATGATGTTGCCACAGAATATCGCTTTACAGAGAATTTCTGATTTTGCGGCCCTCTGTAAAGCCGTGGGATATAAAGCAGCGAACTCCAAGGGGAAGGATACTTTGATATCGACGGCAGTGGCTTTGCTTCTAGACGCTGTGGAGGCGCTTGAACTGTTGTTGAACAATATCAATGGATCTGCGGAGCAAGTGAAGTCCTGCGTTCCGGTAGAGTTTCTTGAAAGACTTAAATGGGTTTCTGATCAGTTCGGAAATCAAGTTGCCGCCTCTGTGGGGGCTAGAGGAAAGTCTGTTTTGGAAAATGACGAAATTGCGGATCTATTAAAAAAATTGGGGCTTTAGTTTTAGCTTTTCGAGAGTTTTTCAAGGGCCCAAAGGCATAATTCATTTAGTTTTGGGTCTTCGATAAGATTTTTTATTTCTGGTATTAAACTATAAATTTTTCTATTCGTGGCGACGATGATGGCATTTCGTTTCAAACCAAATGCGCTTGCTCTGCTAAGCGGAGTTCCTTTGAATCTTTTGGCCAATTGTTTTCCTGAAGAAATTAAGATTTCCTTGAGTTCTGCTGTTAGTGCATCATCTTCTTCAGAATTTAAACTTAAAACTAATTCTGTATCGAGTTCATTCTTAAATATTTTTTGATTCCAAGGGCAGACCGTCTGGCAGAGATCACATCCGAAAAACCAATCACCTATTTTTTCTCTTAAAGGTTCTGGGGGGACTTCCTTGGATTCGATAGTTAGGTAAGAAATGCATTTTCCAGCATCCATCTTGTGGGGTTCAACCAGTGCGTTCGTCGGACAGATGTCGATACAACGTGTGCAATTTCCGCAGAAATTATGAGTCAGTTTTACCTCAGGATTTAAATCTAAGGACGTATAAATTTCACCAATAAAAAATAAACTGCCTTGCTGTGGATGGATTAAGCAAGTATTTTTCCCCACCCATCCTAGGCCCGCCCTGCGCGCAAGGTCTCTTTCTAAAACCGGAGAACTGTCTGTGAATGCAATAAAATCGTGATCAGAGAATTGAGTTTTCAACTCTTCGCAAATCTGAGTCATACGAAATTTGAACCAATGGTGATAATCAAAGCCTTGGGAGTATAAGCTCTGGCGAACGCTCTTGAGAGGAGGATTTTCGATTTTTTCAGGATGAGGATAGTATTTCACAGCAAAGACAAAGGCACTTTTTGCTGTTGGCCATTTTAGCTGCGGATTTTCTTTGATATCCTTGTGCTCTTTAAGGTACCCCATTCCCGCATGTAAGCCCTCTTCAAGCCATTGTTGATAAAAATCCATCGTTAGAGGTCTCTCTAACTTGGCAATTCCGAAATGGCTAAAACCCCATTCTTCGGATTTGTTTTTTAAAAAGGATTCAACTTCCGGCAGTGTCAATGAACTAAAACTTTCTTTAGTGAGGATTTACGTCTAAGCTTAAATGATGTCTATAGTTAATCATTTAAAACAGCATAGTCAATGGCCAGCCGTCGAAGAGATCTTGCAAAGTCTCAAATTAGCTGGCTATGAATGTTATCTTGCTGGTGGCTGTGTCCGAGATGCTTTGCTTGGCAGATCTGCTTCAGATT
>JBHIVS010000259.1:0-3864 GCA_041987885.1 Pseudobdellovibrionaceae bacterium
GATTTTATCGACTATACTTTAGTCGTATCAAACTGAGACGTACAAACTAAAAACAAGACTAAAATAAATCTATAAAAAATGAAATGCAGACAAAAAAGGTCTTTAGGAGAAATTAGGGGCCGACACAGCCCCCAATAAAGATATTATTTTTTATCAATACTCAGGGCAAATTTTTTCACACCAGCTGCTTTTACGATATCTAAAATCGCAACAACCTTACCATGGGAAACATTCTTATCCGCAGATATGATGGCCTGAACATCTGCATTCTTCGCAACTTCTTCTGTCGCAATTCTCTGCACCTCAGCATCAGTCCCCTCGGCTCCGTTGATCATGACTTTTCCATCCGCAGTTAAAGAAATATTCAACTTACTAGGAATGGTTTGCTCTCCACTTGAAGCTTTCGGTAAATTTACCGCAATCGTTTGCTTCATAAAAGTCGGCGCAGTCACCATGAATATGATCAATACAACCAAAATAATGTCGACCAAGGGTACGACATTAATCTCCGATATAGCTTCATTATCGTCTTTATTATTAAAGGCCATTTTTAGACACCTTTTTTCTTAGCGTAAGCTAAACAAAGCTCCTTCACACTTTCCAAATTTTGAAAAGTTGCCTTCACCTTTTTGCTGAAATAGTTATACGCAGCAACCGCTGGAATCGCGACGAACAAACCTGCTGCCGTAGCAATTAATGCTTGAGAAATACCAGCCATTACAGTTTGTTGCCCAGCATCTGTCGAAGTCGCTAAATCATTAAAGGCTTTCATAATCCCCAGAACTGTTCCAAACAAACCAATATAAGGAGCATTGGAGCCAATCGTTGCCAAAAAGTTTAAAAATCTTTCAAGCTCAGGTCTTTCCGTCAAAGCATAAGTATTGAAAATTTCCTCTAGACCTTTTGACCCATTTTCTTTCATATGTTTTAACGCATAAGAAGCAGCACGTCCTTCAACCGACTCTTTGTCTTTTCCAAGCTCTTCGACGTCTTCAAGACTATTTGACTGCAAAGCAGAACGAACCTGCTCACGAATTTTCGCAGATTTTTTCGAGATTTTACCAAGAGCAATAAAACGATCTAAAATAATACCAACACTGACCACACTTAGAACCACCAAAAGCCATAAAACGACCTGATCAGCAAAATGGGCAACGTTAAAAATCTTTTCTGCAAGCATGGTTCAATACCTCCGATATTTTCTTCACGCAATTGATTGACTCAGTATCTCTAATGTCTTTACATACGGTCAAGATATGCGAAAATTTCTACTTTATAATCTCTTCAGCAGCATAGCTCTTTTGACTGCGTCATGCCAGCAGCATGATCAAAAATCTGTACTAATTCTAGCTGCCGACGAATTGACAATTAGCGACGTCCTTTGCAACTCCGATGAGAATCACAGATCTGGTTTTCAAGTGATTTGCAATGAGTCTATTCGCTTTACCCATGCCTTCACGACATCTACACTCACGCTCCCTGCACTTTCATCAATCCTGACAGGAATGTATCCTCTTGAACATGGAGTTCGTCATAATGGAAGTCCGGGGCTATCCCCAGACCTAGAGCTAGCCTCTGAATTAGCGTTCTCCAAAAACTTTCGCACATCCTTTTTTTCTGGAGGAGCTCCTGTACTTAGAAAGTCAGGATTAAATCAGGGTTTCGAAATATTTGAAGACAATATCGAACCTTCATTTACGTTTTTGTACCGTCCATTGAAAAAAAGTCTTCAATCCTTTAAAGCTTGGTACAATAAAGAGGTTGGCAATAATTCTTTTTTTTCGGTGATCTATGTTCCTGATTTACTTTTCACAAATCAAGAAACCACCAACTTACTTGGGGACATTCGAAATCTAAGTTATGAATCTCAACTCGACGAGCTAGATGAACAACTTTACGAATTGATTGATTTCCTAAAATCAAAAAAACGCTGGAACAACACAACCGTAATCCTTGTGGGACTCAATGGAAAAACAGATGGCCAAAGACCCAAAGAGACTGCCGTTTTAAACTTACATAACGAAAACACTCAAGTTGCGCTTTTCATTAAACCTGCGCAAAAAGCCCGCGATGAGGCTATTAATTGGAAAATTGATCAAAATGTTTCTTTGGCAGATCTTGGAAAAACTATCTTTCATCTATTAGGCAAAGAAATAAAAAACAAACCCGAAACATCATTTCCCACCTATTCTTTAGCTAGTACATTTACTTCATCGGAACCTAATTGGCCGGAAGACCGTAGTGTTTTGTTGGAATCTGGTTGGGCTTTTTGGAAAGGTGCCGGTCCTATTAAAAATGCCATTATTAATGGCCATGTTCTATTTATAAACAATCAATCACCCTTACTCTACAATACGTTAATCGATCGCTTAGAAACATCTCCGTTACCCCTTTTACAACAAAGTATTTTAAGTACCACGAGACAAATTCAAAAAAACATTCAAACTAACAAACTCACATCTTTTACTGAAATCCCCAACGAATGGACGCAGAAACTTTCAATTCCTTTCTCTCTCTGGACAAATCCAGCGATGGAAGCTCAACTTTTACAGACTCTCAAAAAATTACAAAAGCAAAATCCTGACAGTATCGATTTGAATAACTGGACAGCATTAATTGCCCTTCGTCGCAAAGACTGGAGAACACTCAAAGATCTTGGCGATAAAAATCATTCTGAAATTTGGACTTATGTTGCTAGTAAAAATCTTTTGGCCGACGTCCCGAATCCAGCAGACCCTTGCTTTAAATTACTTAAAGAAACAACCTTAACTTCTGAGCTTATCAAGGAGTGTGAAGACCCCTTATTTATAGAATTTATAGACTGGATTCGTGCACCTAATCGTGGGCTAAACAAAGACACACAGAAAAAACGCTTTGAAATTTCATACAGAAATTATTTAATCGATTTGCGTATCCAAAGATTTAATATAGCGAGTGGGTTCATCTGGGATACGGATAAAAATATGAAATTAGCCCCTAGCAGGGTCGAGCTCGCGCTGGCTCTGCCTGAATATAGATCAACTTTAAATCAAATATTAAAGTCTCTCTTTGGGGACCCTGCTTCTTAGTTTTTTAAGCGTGAACTTTAAACTTATCCTTCATGCTAATTTTAACTCTTTCGATCTCTTCTGAAAGAAAAATATCAAACATCTCTTCAGAAGAAACATGGTAGAGACTAGCAATTTTTTTAAAAACATCAATTGGAGGAGCCGACAAGCCTCTTTCCCAATTCGAAATAAACTGCGGCGTTGTATAACCTAGCTTATCGGACACTTCTTTCTGAGAAAGGCCTCTTTCTAATCTTTTATTTTTTAGATAGTCCTTAAAAGCGATGCTTTTCATAATTCACCTATCTTCCTCAGCAAATTCATTTAAAAATTACACTAAGGTAAAATACAAATCTATTTAAATATATATGATTTTAAACTAAATGTGAAAAAAATGAATTATGCTGGTTGCACAATGCCTAACCAGAATGGATTTTCAGAGTTTTCTTGAATCATCGACTGAGTAATCCCATTCAAATCCAACCCCTGCGAACGCTTCCATAGATGTGTCGACAAAATAGATGATGCCACTAGCATTAATGTATCTTGTTCATCAAACGTAGTATGACCAACATTTATAAAACAAGTTCTATCGGTACCCAAAAGACTCTGAGGCAAAGGACCCATCAGTTCTTGTTTTTCAGAAGACAGATCACTGGAAACACTGAGAGGCTGCACTGAACCTCCCCCTCTTTGTATTAAGATTGATGGCCCACCAACTTGAGCCCACGCAAGTTGTCGCCCCCTTTTAAACAGTACAAGCGCCTCCACCCCAGCATAATATTCAGTTCTATTTTCTGAACGATAAAGATAGTCG
>JBHIVS010000260.1:0-3863 GCA_041987885.1 Pseudobdellovibrionaceae bacterium
ATTACAAGAGAGCTTAGATTCTTTAGAGTTTAAGCTTTAGTTGTTAGGTTTTTTTAAAGATTTTTTCTGTTTTTTAAAGCTTGTTTAAGGGTTTAGCTCTGGCGTGAAAAAAATACAATCCTAGGTCTTTTATTTTATCTGACGAATGAAAAATGTGTTGCCGTTTTCTTTTATTGTCAATAAAAGGACCCCTCTCAGTGGGGGATAATGAGTTGAAACAAATAGCTATTCTATTGATGTCTGTTTTTGTGGTTTCTTGTACGGCGGAGCAATCTCCGGTTTCTTTAAATAATAATCAAAATGGTATAATGGGTGGCATATTAGCTACTGATTCTGACAGTCCTGTAAAAAGCATTGTTGCTATTGTTGATACAAAAGATGGTTCTTCTTGTACAGGTACATTGATTGCTGAAAACATTGTTCTAACGGCAGCTCATTGTGTAAAAGGCGCTAATACAAGATCTCTTCAAATTGTTTTTCATAAAGACATGGAATGGGTTTTGTCTTCTAAAGAACAGGATATTATTCAAATGCATGTTCGTCGTGTAAGCAGTGCCGTTTACCATGAAGACTATGTAGATGAAGCTGTAGAAGGTGCGAAACCTAAAGATAATGTTTTGGAAGGATCTTTTGATATTGGTTTACTAAAGTTTAAAGGCTCTCTTCCTGAGGGGTACAAGCCTATTGATATCCTGACTGATGATAGCTGGGTCGATACTAAGCAAGAAATTCATTTGTTTGGCTATGGAGTGCATGAAATTAATTTGACGGATATTAATCCCAAATTAATTGCCAATCTTGATGAGCTTATTGAAACAGGGGAAATTGTTTGCGATGATCAGCTATTACATTGCTCTTCAGTAGAAATGTTTGCTGATGGAGTTTTGAGAAAAGCTATTGCTCCAATTCAAGGGTTCACAGAAAATGAATTTCTTTTAAATGAATCAGCGCAGGGAACTTGTGCGGGTGATTCGGGTGGCCCGGCGTTTATCGAAAAGGACAGTAAATTCTATTTGTACGGAGTTACAAGTAGAGGCGGCGGTCTTTGTAACGATTATGGCGTTTATGGTAATGTTTCTTATTTAAACTCTTGGATTCAAGATAATATTCCTAAAATGAAATAAAAATTATGTCGATCAAAGTGGAGTTTTGTTCAGGGTGCGTAATACGAGCGAGTAAGGACTCCACTTTATCAACGATTGAGATCAGGAATGATTTCAAAACAAAATTAATAGACCTGCTAACAGAGGAAATTTCTGATCGAACTATCTGTGTAGATACTGTATCTTGTATGCGCTATTGCCCCGAGAATCGCATTTCTTTGGGCGTAAATGGTAAGATGACAATGGCGAAGGGAACTTCGGTAGAGCAAGTTGGGATACAAATAAAAAAGGAGCTTAAGTAAGCTCCTTTTTTATTTCTTAGATCAGTTATCTTAATTTAATATAGTCCGTAAGTGCTCCAGTGATGTGATAGAGAGAGCTGGCTTTTGCTGGTTGAATTTTAAATTCGCCATCTTCTTGCCAGATGTCGTACCAGAGTCCTTGTTTTGGGGTATCGAAAAATTTAAAAAGAGCGTTCATCGCTTCGTCACTTTTTTTGAGATAAAAATCTTTTTTGTCAGTTTTTTCGTGAGCAAGCTGTAGAAGAACTTTGATTCTTTCGCATTGAGGCCAAAATCTAGAACTAGCAGTTTTTATTTTACCATTGCTCCAAACTTCATCGACGACGGATTTTCGTTGTTCGTGAATACCATGTGCTTCAGCTAGATCCACCAGTTTTATACGAATAGAAAGTAAGTCTTTCCCCGTATATTTTTGATAGAGTCCCATCAGCCATGCCCATTCATAATGGTGACCTGGCTCAAAAATAAAGCTTCCTTCTGTTGTATTTGGAGTCCAATCTGAATTGAAGTGTTCAGCCAAAGTACCTGTTTTACTGTCGATAAACTTTGTCAGAGCTAAATTTAGTATATCGTTGGCAAGTTTTTTCCATTCTGGATGGGAATCAATTTCCATCCAAGCTAGAGCAGATTCAAACATGTGCATATGAGGATTCGCTTCAAAAAGAATAGCGGAATCCTGTAGTTCTGAAAAACCTCCTTGTGGGAGTTTTCTTTCTTTGTAGAGATATCCAACGAATTCTAAGGCTCTTTGTTTGAGATGTTCTTTTTTAGAAATGCGATAGGCATTTGCTAAACCAAATAAAGCAAATGCCTGCGCATAAAGATCAGGAGTTTTATTTGTTATCGATCCATCTGCGGTGGCAGCATGAACGAAAGATCCATTTTCTTGAGAATATTTTTTTATTAAGGAATCAATTCCGAGATCAATCGCCTTATTAGCCAAGGTTTTGTCACAAAGATCTAATTCACTACAGACTCGAAAGCTATAGATTTGTCGTGCTTGGACCATGCAACGGCGTGGGATGTCTTGAGGAGTTCCTTCAAAAGAAAAAGCCTCATAAAACCCACCGTTATTCCAGTCGACTCCTTTGTTGATCCATAAAGGTAAAACATCATTTTTTAGCCAAGAGATGGATTTATCTTTGAACATTTATGTACCTCTTTATGCAGGAAAGATCTGATTTCAAGTTTGCTGTAAGGATAGAACGAAAAACCTAGAGATTGGTACAAAAAATAGTAGAGACAGGAGATGGTGACACAATGTGAGTTTGAGGGACTTATAAAAAGGATCGAGCTCTTTTAAGATAATTCTGCGAACAGGATCCTTTAGATTTTTTAATTAGTACTTTTTTACAGTGGCCTTGATTTTCATTCCACCAGTTTTAGAAGTTGTGATCATAACATTAGATCCACGTTCGAGGTCTTCAATTTGGGCGTTTCCTAAGTTCATATTGAAACGAACAACGTCAGTGCGATCGCTAGGGCAAGAAGCGGTTCCGCTAAATAAGCCCGTTTCGGACATTGTAAACGTACCGTTGCAAGTTTCACTGTACGTGCCGTTACTTTTAATCTCTCTGACTTCAAATTCTGAGTTTTGTAAAACAGTGAGATCTGCTGCAAATTTCGTAAACAATACTTTTCCTGAGGCGCGATAGTTTCCGATTAAATTCTCTGCTGTAATGGGAGTAGCAAAGGCCGCCGTCACTTTGAGCGTTGACAGAGTTGCCAACGCGACGAAAATCTTTTTCATGAAATAAACCTCCATGTTTATTTTTTTGAGTAAAGAACAACGACACTCAATCATTGAATGTCGTAGAACAAATATTCTAATTATTTTTATAGCGGCTTTGAGAATGTATTAAAAAGATTAAAAGGTAGAGTCTGGTCTGGAATTAAATAGATGCTTTTATAGTGGAATAGATGGCACTCCAGAGAGCATAGCGCTAGCCTTTAATCGGAGTGTTTCCTGTTTCTTCAGAGGCACCTTCTTGGTGACTTTCCTCAGCTTTTAGAGCGATTTTTCCAGTGATACCAACCCATTCAGGGAAGAAAACCATCAGACTGAAATATACAAGGGTAGAAATTCCTGCAATAGCTAAGAATCCTAAGATGAACCATAATTCCATAAATACCTCCGTATAGAGAGTCAAACAGTCCCATCTTACATGAAAATTGTGTGAATGACCATAATCAATATTAATGATGACTCTTTGCCTTTTTGTGTTTGTCTAAGAACTGTTGGGTCGCTTTAGGAAGGGCATTCCACATTTTGAGGCTCAAGAAAAGACCAAAAATTGCAAACGGAATGAGGAATAAAGGCCAATAGTGCCAGTTCTTTGCAGATAGATAGCCAATTGCAAGAGATTGAATCCCCGAGCCTAAATAAACGCATCCATCAACAATTCCTGAAGCAGTCGCTGTCATTTTCTTTCCACCGAAATCGGCCGCAGCAGTGCCG
>JBHIVS010000261.1:0-3821 GCA_041987885.1 Pseudobdellovibrionaceae bacterium
CTTCGCCAGAAGTTGATTAATGAGGGTTATCATATATGGGGACCTTGTACACATGCACAGGCCTGTCCTCTATTAACTCAATCAAAAACAGACTGGTGCCATGATCGTGTGCACTTCAAGGCGCCCTCTTGGTTTACTCAACTAGAACAAGAATTGCCTATGAAAAATAGAACAATGACTTTTAGTTATCTATTAGCCAGAAAAACTGCGAAGCCTAGTCATAGTTTTAATACTCGAGTTGTCGGTGACCTGCTAGTTGAAAAAGGTAAAAACAGACAACTTATTTGCCGTGGACCTGAAAGAGAATTTTTGGCTTGGTTAAAAAAGAATAAAATCGAGCAAGAAATTCCTCGCGGAACATTGATAAATATTCCTTCGACTTTTGAAAAAGTCGCCAATGAAATAAGAGTCACAGACACAATTGAGTTTTAAACTAAGACATAGGTCGAATTGCCAGCGAATTTAAGACTTATGATTCTATATTCATTTTGAATTCAGAAGATCTAACCATAAACTTATAAAATGTTATATTTTCTTTCAATTTTTTATCTTTTAGTTTCAAAGTCATTTTGGAAAACATTTGTGATTCTTTTCATAGGGCTCTCTAGCTCTTTCAGCTTTGCCAATTCCAATGCTCAAGCTCTGACAGATTTTTTAGAAACAACAAAGCAACTTAATTTAAAATTAGAAAAAATTAATCAATCTCAAACTAATTGCGA
This sequence comes from Pseudobdellovibrionaceae bacterium, assembly GCA_041987885.1. Lineage (GTDB taxonomy): Bacteria > Bdellovibrionota > Bdellovibrionia > Bdellovibrionales > Bdellovibrionaceae > Bdellovibrio. Next base: position 720 of record JBHIVS010000261.1, read on the forward strand.
TATCTCCAAAGAACCTCTGCAATGCAATAGTGCTTCAATCTGTTCAAAGCTAAATAGTGATGGTCTTTATATTTATAAGAATGAAAAAGGCCAAAAACAGCCCAGTACGGCAATGGTCGTCGCTTCCTACAATTACTCTGCCTGCGCTGGCGGAATGAAGGGGTTCCATGAAGATGATCCCTTTGTTTATTATGAAAAATTTATTGATGCAAAAGAAGCCGGTGGATCAAAAAATCTAGAACGTAATCAAAAACAATTTAACCAAGCCATGGACCAAGCTGAAAAAAAATTTGCCGAGGTTAAATTGTATTTTTTAAAAGCAATGGATAATAAAAAAACTGCAAATAATGTCCAACAAATTGAAAATTTAAAAAAACGTATTCAAGCCGTTAAGTTTTTTAAATATTCTTTGGCCGATCTTTTCTCTCAAAGTATTTCGGTGGATTGCGAAGCCCCTAATGCCTATTACAAATCAGAAACTAATCAAGTTATGATCTGTCCACAAATGCTGAATAGTCCTGACGGAACTTTGTTTCATCTTTTAGCCCATGAACTGGGGCATTCCATGGATTCCTGCAATGTGGCTATGGATTTACAAAGCGGGATTACTTATCCAAAACCGATGTCGGGACCACCAACCTCTGGTCCCATTATCTCCAAGGGATTAAGTCCCGAAGAAAACCCTTATAACTCTGCCTTTCAATGTCTGTCTTCAGAAAAGGTCATCAGCCTTCCAAAACAAACCAAAGCTGAAGTTTCTAAGATGTTCGAGACTCATATTAAAAATAATCCTAACGAATCCGCAGACATGTTATCAAAGATGGATTGGATTATAAAAAATTATGATAGCTACAGCAATTGTAATTATATTTCAGGTGGCCATGAACAAGAGGCCAGCGCTGATTGGTTAGCCTCTGAAGCCGTGGCTGAAAAATTAAAAACTATTCAAGATTCTTCTATAAAAAAACAATTTGGCTTTGAAGCCACTCTAAGCAGCGGCTCGATGTGCCCGGCTATGAATGAAAAGGCACTTAGTACTTTGCATGCTGCAAAGGGAAACCTTAACTGTCAAAACATAGCGGCCCATATTGACTTCATTGAACAAGACAATGAGTCTTTCAGAGAAACTCATCCTGCACCGACTGAACGAATTAATAATATTATTTTAACTAATCCGGAAATACAAAAAGCATTGGATTGTAAAGGTACGCCCAAATCCCCTTACTGCGGAAGGGATCACTAAAATGAAGTATTTAGTTTTTATAGTTTTTTCATTTTCTATCTCTGTCGCATTCGCCGAAAAACTTATTGTCAGTCGCACTAACCACAAAGGCCACACTCTTATCGATGTTCTAGAGAAAAATAAAATGGACTATTCTATAAGTGGTTTTAGTTTAAATAAAAAAATGATTTCGAATGGCAAAAACACTGAGACTAAAAATCTGTGGGAACAAACATTTAAAACTGTTCAAAAAATGAATAGCAGAAAAATTGCCAGTCAATGCGAAGCCGGTCAGTATAAAATTATATTCGAAGATGAAAAAAGAAAATCTAGGATATATCGAGGTTGTTATGATGATTTGCTTTATCGAAAAGTCATTTTTAACATCAAAAGTTTACGCAAGGATGCTCAATCAATTCAGTAAAATAGAAAATAAAGGACAAAGAATTATTCTTCGTTAAGACAAGTATGAAGATATAAAAACCATCGGCTAAGCCCCGCCTGTTTTAAAGATTTGTTTTCATCTCTAAAGAAGGCACATGAGTTAGCCGAATAAATTTTCTATCTAAAATGAGTCGAAAGAGGAATCAAAGATAATGTGATTTGATAAGCCTTACCTTCCGTAGCAGGAGTTCCCACTAACTCAGCAAGTTCTTTTCTGAACTCTTTGATTCTGTCTTTAGCCATTTGAATTTTGTCTTCGTCGACAACTAATTCAATAGAAGATTGCTCGCGCTCATCAGACGGCATTTTCTCCAAGAGTCTTTCAAGGCGACGCTTCATTTTGCGCTCTTTGCTGATCTCTCCGAATTTTTGCAACTCCTCAGGCTGTAGATTCAATCTTTCACCAAACATACGAATCGTACGTACAGTGACAGTTCTTTTTCCATTCAAAATTTTTGAAAGGAAAGAAGAGTCCACATCCAAGTGTCTTGCAAAAGCTCTCAAAGAATAACGAGGAGAACTCTGCGTGCGGCGGGCCAATTCATCTTCTAAAAATTGTCTAAAATCCGAGGTTTTATTGATATTTTGCATACCTTGATTGTTAAAGTTTGGATTACAAATAATCAATTTTTTGTTCAGATATTACAGCTTTTTAACAATAGCAAAGCAAGCGCGTCAAATGTTTGATAATACGTCGTAAACCCAAATCAAACGGTCTCTAGAGTTCTCAGAAATCTCTAACTCTTTGATTAGAAAGAACTTCTTTTCTGTCAGTTTAATGTGCAGCCAATCCTTGATCAGATCCGTTTTGTTATGACAAGATACAATAATTCGACTCGGCGCAAAAGAGCCTCTCCGCAATAAAGGCTCTAAAATTTCTTGAACTGTATGAGCGCCAACTCCCGCAATCACGAAGTTCCCCTCAACAGACTCAACAATATCTCCGGCACTGTGCTCATGGAAATACAACCCCTGCATAGACAACCCTCTGTCCTGCCGAAAGGCTTCTGATTTTTTTCGAAGATCCGAGATAATAGAAGGAACTTGATCAACCAAATGCACCTCTGAAAACAAACCTGACTCATGTGCATTAAGCCCTATTTTTCCATGATCACAACAAGTATCCCACACTGGCAAATTAGGAAGCAGTTCATTATAAATGGCCTGTAAACGAGGAGATAATTTAAACATAGCCGCAAGATAGAATCCTCATTGACTGAATGTCACGTTGAAAGGATTATGCAGGCGATGAAAAAGACTCCTTTAGCAAGTTTGCACGAAGAATTAGGCGCACGCATGGTTGAATTTGCCGGTTGGTTTATGCCGATCCAGTATGTTGGACTGCGTGAAGAACACAATAACGTCCGTAACAATGTCGGTCTTTTCGATGTTTCCCATATGGGTGAAATTCGCGTAAAAGGCCCGAATGCCTTAGC
>JBHIVS010000262.1:0-3810 GCA_041987885.1 Pseudobdellovibrionaceae bacterium
GCTTGTTTAAAAGGTTGCCCTGGATTTTTGACTTTCACAGAGTTTGCTAACTGACCATCAGTCAGAGAATACTCTGTTTTAAATCCACCAGATAGAGGTTTTACGGATAAATGAACCTTTTTAAAACGTGCATCTTTAATAGGTAATTCAACATTTAATGTTGCAGGGATGATTGTATGAGCACTTGTTTTTGTGAAGATTGATGTATCTATCATGCAAGGTTGGTCATTATTAGATGTCTCAAGGACAACAGCGGTGGGTTGAGTTGAAACCGATTCCCAGTTTGTTGTTAAGCTTTTAATACGAACAGTTGTCTGACCAACGATGAATGAACCATTGATGTCACAGACGATCTCATTGTCGTTTCTGTATTGGTGTTTGTTTAAAATAATATTATTAAGCTCGGTTGCTTTTGAAGTTTGAACAGAAATATCTATAGAATATTTTCCAGCGTTAATAATTGTTGGATATTTTGCATTGTTAGATGCATTTGAAAGATCAATAACACCTCGGTAAATAGTTGCAGTATTTGCGGTAGCTGAAAAAGCCAAAGACGAAATCACAAGACATATTAAGTTTTTTATAAATTCTCCGTAGGGGTGGAAGAGTAAATTTGAAAAGCTTTCTTGCACTGCTTTTCAAAAATAGAAAAATAAGATTCTGTCAGGGAAGTGTAAGGAACGCTAAAAATTTGAATTTTCTAAAGAATACCCTTTAGTGGACCTGTTAAAAATTCAAATTTTTTAAATTTATCCAATAGATTCTTAGGAAAACTATGGGGCGTGATTCCTTTTTTTAAGTCATATTGAACAGATTGTTGAATTAGATCATGTCTAGAAAAGTTTTTTAGTTCTTGGGATACATCCTTTGATTGGATTCTTAATTTAAATTCAGAGTTTATTTGCTCGCTGAGATAATCTAAGTTGTAACTGCCGATATATGAGACTTGGCCATCTATTACAAAATATTTCGCATGTAGATTGTACGGGCCAACATATCCATAAAATTTAATTCTTGGAAATTTTCTTTGGATACTTTCATAATTCTTAATGAAATAGGCTTGAGTCACCACGCTATCGGTTGTTAGGGGGCTGGTCGTAATAATGTGAATTTGTAGTGAACTATTATTTTGTAAGGCGGTCGCTAGGGCTTCTTCCATTTTTTCAGTGATAATGACATAAGGGTTCACCATATAGATGTCAGTTTTTGCATTTTTAATTTCGTTTAAAATTCTCTCAGTAATATTGTTCACAGGTTGATGAGAAGAAGTTTTATCAATCCCTTGAATAGGATAAAATAGATCGCTCTTAGTGAATTTTAAACTTTTAATTTGTCTTAAACTATCAAGGCTCAAAACTTTATGCTCTGGCAAAATAGACAGGACATCGGGTGAGTTTTGCATATAGCTCTCTAAAGTACGAAGAGAGTTATAAACCACTGTTTTTGTGTCTTCTAATTTCTTGGATGATTTGAAGTCCTTTAGCGGCTTTGAAAGAGAATACTCCATATTAAAGGCCATGATGGCTTCGCTATTCTTTTCTTGGCTTTCTGCATAGACATCTAAATCTTGGAAAGATGTAATAGGACTTTCGCCATTTACAGTAAAATATTTAGCACCGAGATTACGCCCACCGGTGATTAGTTTGTTATCATCTACAATCAAAAGCTTATCATGATTGTTGGAAATGACCGTTTTAGCCAATCCGAGTCTGAATAATTTAAAAACATTAAAGAGTTGCTGAAAGAATGGATTTGTAGCACGGACATCAGCTCCATGAAGAGCTAAGAGTTTCAATAGGCGTCCATCTTTGGTTTTATAGCTGCCTTTTGCATCGACAGACATTTTAACTTCGACTCCGCGATTTAAAGCATCTATGAGAAGTGCGACCAAGGCTTGTCCAAAGATATCGTCATAAAAAATATACGATTGAACCTTAATAGAAGATTTAGCTTCCTTGATCATTTTGTAACGATAAAACCAAGCTTCTTGTGGACTATAAAGAAGCTTAATTTGTGCTGTAAGATTTTTGACGGGGAGATTCAACAACTCAGGGTGAAGCTCTTGAATCGTTAAATAGTCGGCAATAATATAGCTGAGATCTTGTTCAATATTTATTCCGACTTTGATCATATTAGTAATATGATCTTGAGTTAATAGCTTAGACAGGTAAGCGTACTTTTTTGTAGCGCCCATTCCTTCAATTTGAAGAGCATAGGAAATTTTTGTTAATTCAGTAAGAAGATCAGCATTTGCTTGTAAAGACGTACAAGTCTTGGAAACAAAAAGTTCGATAGTTTGATAGCTGACATCTCCGGCCCCAGTTAATTGGTATTTCCCGGTTAGGCAACGATCTTGGTCGATAGAGTTTTTATCGAAATCCGTACGTGTAATTTTATAAACTCCGAGTCTTTTTAAAAATTTTTGATGAGCTGATGGGAGCTGGTCTATTCCCCAACTAACGAGGTTATGGATTTCGGCAGTGGTTTTAAAGTCCACAGAAGAGGAGAATGCGGAGCACGCAAATTGTGTGATTAGAATAATAAGCACAGACCTCATATTTTCTCCAATGAACTTGTGTAAGCTCTATTAGCAGACTTTTTATACAATATGCGTGCTCAAAATTATTCGATGCTCTGGCTTTATATGTTATCTGATGTATTTTCCTATGAAATATAAACAAAAAGGAACAAAAATGGGCAAGGTATGAACCGAACCATTTTACTGTGATATAGGAATTTCCTTCTTTTTTTCAGCTCATTATTATTTTCGGCTAAATTACGATGAGAATCTGAGGTGTGATTTATTGTTCGGAATTTGAAATATTCTCTCTCTGCTTGGCCGTTATTTTTTTGTAGAGCGAGTAAAAAATATTACAAATTCATGTCGAAAAAATAGACGCTTTTTCCTAAGGGCTCTGAAAAAACTATGTTAAATGCAATAAGATGCTTAATAGTTTTGAGCTTAAATGGAGCAATTGTTGCAATCTGATTTATCTATGAAAAAAGTACTATTTATTTCCTTAGTGGCAATGGTCGGTTTGGTTTCAGGGACCCCAGTGGTATCGGCAAAAAATCTTAAAAAAATGACGGCAGTGAACCAAGGTATTTCAAAAAATCCTGAGGATTATATTCGTCAAGTTCCAGGAGATTTTTTAAGTTTTATGCGCTCAAATCCAGCCTGGAGTTGGGCTTGGTTTCAAAGTAAATTATCTTTGGCTCCTAAGGATTTTCAAAGTTTAGGTTCTATACAAGGGGTTGTTTCCGGGGATGCAAAACCAGATAATGTGGATATTGTCGTTACGGCAGGTCAGACCGCAAATATAGGGCTGATCGACCTAGATGATGGCGGTAATGGTCCCTTGCTAGGCGACATTTTTCACACGTTAACTTATAACCAAATTTGGCCTTTGAAATTAAGTATGCAAGAAGCATTGAATAGTTATTCTGCCGGTTTAAATGGTCAGAATCTTCAGGGTGTGCGATCTTTACAAGAAATTTATGACCAAAATTTGGTGTGGCATCCTCCGAAATCAAATCAGAAAAAACTTAAAAAAATGAAAGAATCCGAAAAAGATTTTTTAGAAAAGTTAAAATTGATTTCTCTTAAAGAAGCCCCCGTTGTTGTGCAAGAGCTTTATGATGCCAGTAAGTCTGAGTTAGAAAATCAAATAGCACCTGTTGGAGTTATTCTGCGTACAGGGCTTCGTTTAAAGGAAAGTGGCGGCAGTGCGAATGTTCCTCGTTTTGTCATGCTTGTTGAAAACAATAAATATGAACTGGGTGTTGTTGAATTTAAATTACAACCCGATC
>JBHIVS010000263.1:0-3799 GCA_041987885.1 Pseudobdellovibrionaceae bacterium
AACCAACGGTTGAACTTGCTCAAAGAAATAATATAGTTTCCTTCATTGTGGAATTGCGGAGGAGTAATAGGAAGTTTGAAAGAAAAGTCAGCACCTAAATAATAAACAGCGTCTTTTTTAACTTCTGAATCTAAAGGACAACCTTCATCTTTAAAGTTAGGAACTAGCTCTTTTAGAGCCGATGGATTTAATACAGCTCCAGAGAAAGAATGTGCTCCAACCTCAGAACCTTTTTCCAAAACAACAATCATTTGATCAGGAATTTGCTCACCTTGTTTTGTTCCCGCAGCAACATCTGTATTATGTTTTTCAATTTGATTTTGCAATTGAAGAGCACAAGACAAACCAGCAGCACCACCACCAACGATAAGTACATCTACTTCCATCTCTTCACGAGTCACGCCTTCAGGCAAATGAGTATAAACTGACATTGTATTTCCTTTTGCTAACTATTCGTCTGCGTTACCAATAACTTCTGCTTGCGGAGCCAACTTACGAGGAGGATTAGAAATCTGAGATTGAACCTTTAAGTCCTCCTCATCCTTACCGCCAGCATAAATTCTGTTTTTTGCTTTATAGGCATATTCAGCCTCTTGTTGTTCATCCACTTTTGGACGAACCAACTCTTGGGCTCCAGCAAACTGGATTCCAGTAAAAGACATTACCAAAGCACATAGAATAAACTTTTTCATAAAGCTCCCCTTGGCGACAGGCGCATAATAAAAGCTAATTGAGAATCTTGTCATTGAAATATTGAGACAATTTAATTTTTTCGTCCAGAAATATTCTACAGGCGTCGATGCTGTTTCATCGGAATTTGCCTACGAACTTCTTCTACTTTTGATTTTTCTAAAGTAGACAGAACAACACCTTCATTCTGACCATCTAACTCCCCCAGCACGACGCCCCACGGACTGATCGCTAGGGAATGACCAAAGGTTTTTCTAACTCCCCCTTCGGTACCTTGATGGACTCCAGCTTGCGCTGCAGAAAGCACATAACACTGGCTTTCAATAGCTCTGGCTCTATTTAACACATGCCAATGAGCTTCCCCCGTAGGAACTAAAAATGCAGCTGGAATTAAAATTGAATCCACTTGAGCCTTAGCATACTGCTCATACAACTCTGCAAAACGGATATCATAGCAAATACTTTCGCCAAATTTAAAGCCATCGACTTCAAAAGTACTAGCCGTCATTCCGGCAGAAAATACATCGGATTCCCTAATAGGCTTACTGCCCGTAAGCTCAATATCGAATAAATGAATTTTTTGATATGTCGCACGAGACTCGCCTTGAGGAGTCACCAACACCGAAGAGTTATAAACCTTATCTTCGATACTCAAAGGAACCGAACCTAAATGAAGATAAATATCTTTTTCAGCAGCAAGTCTTTCAAGCTGCCTAAAAACATTGTGACCCAAATCAAATGCGGGAATCTTAGCTCCCTCTTGAATACGAAAGTATAGACAATTTTCTGGAAAAAAGATTATGCGAGGACGCCCCTTTGTAAAGGCATCACTCACAAGCTTTTGAATTTTTAAATAATTTTGTTCGACATTGTCGACAGAGGTCATCTGACCTAATGCAATTTCCAACTGCTGAGACATAATTACCTCTAGACCAAAGTCATTTCTATAGTTCGGTAATCGTAGATGATTTAGCCTCTTGCACTTGCCTACAATCCCAATTCGCTGTCTCTAGATTTTTTCTAACATTATCAGCAAATTGCTCACATGATTGAGGATATTGACCAGAACCTACAACACTATCAATTCCACTTTTGGTATAGATAGTCTTACAAGCATTATTGGATTTGTCGACTTCGACTCGAATAGTACGAACTGTCTTTTGATTCTTACAAAGAATCAGTTCCTTACTTAAAGCGGCATTAGAGAACGACGAAAAAAAAAGCACTAATACCGCTGTAGGTAAGAGTGCTTTTGTACATGTCTGTTTTTGAACTTGATCCTGTTTCAAGCTGCTCTCTCCTTTTTGAGGTTTTAAGGGTTCCCGTTTGCAAAACAAACTCGAACCCTTATTTTACTCAGCTATGTAAGAGACTTAAAACGAAGAGATCGCTCTAAGGACCAAATTTAGACCTTGTCTTAGGAAGACTTTGCCGCTTACGCGTTTTTAGTCTTAGTTTTCTTAGCTGCTTTCTTTTGTTTAGCTGCAGCTTCAAGAAGTTTCACATTAGAGTAAGCGATAGAGCCTTCTTTCTTTTGAAGACCATCTTGCTTGCTGTAATGAGTTTCAACCTTAACACCTTGAACTTGAACAGTCATTTTCTCAGCGTTAACAGCCAATACAGTGCCTTTTTTACCTTTGTCAGCGCCAGTAATTACTTGAACTGTTGCACCTTTTTTGATTTTTAATTTCATTTAAAAGCCCAACTTTCTACTATTTACTAGAGATTTTCTTTTTGATTCTTGTCTTAACAGCCATAGCTTTTTTTGAAAGCTTTGCGTCATCAAGATTAAGAATGTAGTTATCAAAACCACCTACGTGCTCCATATCACGGATAGCACTAGTAGCAATTTGCAATCTAACCATTTGATTCAAAGAGCGGCTGAAAATACGCTTCTTTTGAACATTTGGTAGAGCATTCTTTTTAGTTTTAATGTTGGAGTGAGACACCAAGTTTTTAACTACTGGGCCTTTTCCCGTTAATTCACATTTGCTCATTCTAAGCTCCTCTGGCTCATCTCTTATACATGCGGCGACCATTATGTAGCGAAGTGCCGCATTATAACTGGCTACAAGTCTAGGTTAGCGGCATTAGTCGCCGCAAAACAAGAAACAACCATATAAGTTAAAAAGACACTTGAATGCAACTGTTTTTTCTCGTATACACAAGAACTCGCGAACCAAAAGGAAATCGAAAGAGGAAAATATGAAAAAGATAACACGTAGCAAATACCGTCAGGAATTCTCTGGTGACCATGTATTCGATTACAAAGATCCAGCATCTCTAACTCGCTTTATCGGAGACGGTGGTAAAATCACTCCTTCTAGAATCTCTAAGCTTTCAGTTGCTCAACAAAAACGCGTAGCTGCAGCAGTTAAAAAGTCTCGTAATTTGGCTCTATTGCCGAATGGTATGGACGCTTTTGACCATTTCCACAGAGCTGAAGCAATCTCTCCAGTTCCTTTCGAAATCTAGTTCTAGACACTATAGTTTACTGAAGATTGATTTCCTTCTGGGAACAAAAAAAGCCGGTTTTAAACCGGCTTTTTTGCGTTTTAGGGCTATCCCCACTTAAAATGCCCCACAAGTATATACCCCAAAAGGCTACTGAATCGCTTTTTTACGATTTTTAAACCAATGCCACACCGTTGCAATCATCATGACCATGTAACTTTTACTCGACCACTGATGAAGCAACGGAGCTGGAACTCCAAAAACAGACAATTCTGAAAACTCAACTCCCCAGTTCAGCAATCTGACTCCTAAAATAGGCAGAGCAAATAAAATCCAGAACTGAAGTTCCCCTATATACCAAAGCTTATTCCTGAACCGACTACGCCCGTACTGATCCCACATCTGCCAAGCAGGAGTCACAACAAACAAAACCCCTGCAACTGTCGCTGCAATAGCTTTATCAGGAATAATTTTAAAGATTAATACAACTGCCACGATCACAATGGCTTGGACAACAAGATAAATAGTGAAAGGATTTATTCTCATATCTAAGAACGTAGTCCAATCTCATAGACAAAACAACCCTCTAATCACCTCAAAATCAATACAATATATTTCAGAAGCATCAAATTCGGGTCTCGGACTTGCTTATGTC
>JBHIVS010000264.1:0-3787 GCA_041987885.1 Pseudobdellovibrionaceae bacterium
AAGGGAGACATCATTCTCCCTTTTTTTGTTTTTTAGTACAGATCGTTGTTCTCCTAAAAAGTCCCGATCGACAGATGGAATCTCCAAGGTTCTTCGTTGGGACGAGCATCAAGTTTCCAAGCCCACTCTAAGCTTAAAGGTCCGACAGGAGTATTGTAGCGAACTCCGAATCCAGCGGAATCCCTATAAGGATCTTTAAAATTAATATTATCGACTTGTACTATGCCTCCGTCATAAAATAGAGCTCCACCTAAACTTTCCCAGATCGGAAAGCGCAGTTCTGATTTAAACAAAAACATACTGGATTGGTCCGTCACATAATAAGTCGGATCAGTTGATTGAAGTTCTAAATCATTTCGGTTTGGGAAAACCTCTTGAGTTCCTGCCTCATAACCACGAATCGTGCTTTGACCACCTAGTGTGAATCCCTTTTTATCCCAAGGAACTCCTCCATCAGGGCTAAGGTTTTTTAAATATCCTCCGCGGATTTGGTTGGCCCAAACGACGGGTTGGTCTTTTAGTTTCATCATAGCTAAATAGTGAGTGAACGATAAGGTCGTTTTCCAATATTCAATGGTATCGCTGCTGCCTAATTCAGGAGACGCGTATTCAGCATTCCAGCGGGTAAAAGTGCCGCGAGTTGGAATAAATGGATTATCTCGGAAATCCACATCTAGCTGAGGACCCGTCGTGGCTATGTTTTGTTCGACTGTGTCAAAAGGATAGGTCGAATCGATACCATAGTCTTTAATCGTCGCCAGAGACCAGACATCCCAGATCCCTAGAATTTTCGAAGTAAAGTCCTTTTCCAGTGAATAAGTCGTGGACCTTACATCAGAGACCTGACGTAAATCGTAGGATGTGACCTCGCTAGAGCGAGTGACATTTACGCGTCCACGGACACGGGAATCAAAAAGATAGGGTTCAAGGTAGCCTAAAACGATTCGACTTTCTAAATACTGAATGTCGGCGACGTTATAGTTGCCCTCAAGGCGCAGGGAAACTCCTCGTCCTGTTCCAAATAAATTACGATAGGAAACTCCTGTATAACCTCTTAGGGTGAGTTCTCTTTCGTTGGTAATACCAGCGCCCAAGGTAAAAATACCAGGATCTCTTTCGCTGACTTTGACAATGAGAGTTCTATTTTCAATATCTGTTTTTTGTTCCAAAGTTTGAATATCAACAGAACTAAAAAAACCAGTTCTTTGCAAACGAGCTATGGATTCATTAAGTTTGGACGGGGTGACTAAATCTCCTTCGGAAAACTCAAGTTCTTTGCGAATAACATAGTCTTTGGTAAAAGTATTTCCTTCAAGGACGATCGTCGCGGCTCGAACTTGAGGACCCTCCGTAATTTCAAACTTAAGGGCTGCAAGTTTATTATCGGCGCTATATGTTACTAGATCTGTTCGCTCGTTTTTAAGCGACATTTCCAGATAACCTTGCTCTTGATAATATGTTTTTAAATGCGTAATGCTTTCTTCAAGTTTTGCAAGCTGTAGGGGGCCTACTTCAATTCTCATGATTTCTTTGAGTGTGATGGAGGGAATATTATCGTTCCCTTCAAAAGTCAGAGTATCAATTTGAGTAAGAGCACCTTCATCTAAATTGACATGAATAGTGACAGCATCGCGATCTTTGTTATATTGAGTTCGCAAAAATTGGATCTTTGCATGTAAATAGCCACTGTTCTGTAAATGTAGAATTAAATTTTTTAGTCCGTGATCCAGGTCTTCTTTGTTGTAGAAGCCAGAGGCGATGGTTTTAGAGCTATGTTCTTTGATGAAATCTACATAAAGCTTTTGCTTTTGGTTAAAGTTGCCAGAAAAAACATATTTTTCAATTTTGATCTTTGGACCTTCATTGATTTCAAATGATATTTTTTTCCTGTAGGGACCTGTATCTGTTTCTGTGGCTTTTACTTCGGCACGGGCATAGCCCTTTGCTAAATAGTAGTTCTTTATTTTTTGAGCGATTTCATTTCCTACAGTAGGGCTGGCCGAATAATATTCTTCCAGATTCAATTCGTCCTGAATATCTTGAACATCTAGAAATTTAGCACCGCTAAAATCCAATTGGTATTGTTCAGGTTTTTCAATAATAAACTCTAAAATAGCTTGTGATTCATTGTTTGTAAAAGACTCTTTAGGAGTCATCACATCTGCACGAATATATTTATTTTTAATAAGATATTCTTTGATTTTCTTTTGTAAAGTTTGTGACTTACTCTCTGTATAGGGATCATCTAAATAAGACTTCAAAGTCTTAGTAACAGAGCTATTTAAACTTTTGTTGTCGCTGGTGATGCGGATATCTTTAATACGAGTAACTTTGTTTTCTTTAATTTTTAGATGAACAGAAATTTCTTGATCATTGACCGGAGGCATTTGGATATCGATAGTTGGGTTGTAGTAACCTAAATCACGATAGGCCACATGAACTCTTTCTCCGGCTTCAACCAATTCCTGGGCATCGAAGCGATCCCCAGTTTTTAAATCGACAATTTTTAAGATTTCATTTGTACTTAAAGCGTCGTTACCTGAAACGGAAAGACTGCTAATGCTTTTGTTAAATTCATAGGAGATAACATATTTATTTTTTGCACTGTCGTCAGAGGCTTGTACTATTTTGATAGCAGGATTTTTTTGAATAAAACGAATAATATTATCTAATTCTGCCTCATCAATTTTTTTGCTTTTAATATCTACAAAATGATTTTCAATTTCTGTCCGAATACTCGGAGGAAGAGAAGAGTAATCTACGAGCTTACGTGCTGCTAATGCCGAAGGGCTGCATAAAATCACTAAGGCGGCAAAGGAGAGAGAGGTTAAACCAAAATGTCTAGGCATTATTTAAACTCCCTTTTAAATTCCAGATCCAAACCAAAGATACTTTGTGATTCTCTGCGCGTGCCTTGGGAGTTATTGCTATCTTCATTATTACCTTTGGTTTCAAAAGAGCCAATGGCGGTAATATTGTTATTTAAATTATACTCTAGCTTTAGGTCATAGGACTCGGAGTTTCCGACGGGACGGCTGCCAGAGACTTTCATTTTATCTGTTAATTTACGACTAAGAGTGATCTTAGGTACAGAAATATTTCGAGTTGAGTCATAGTCTGAAGTCACAGAGAGATTTAATCCTAAAGTACTTTCAAGTTGTTTGTTAATTGGTTTAGCCAGTACCGCTCCGCCAATCTCTGCGCCGACTTGTTCAGCTTGCTGACGTGATTGCGTATTTTGCTCCATGGCCGATGAGGTAATACCCAGTGCAATCAAAGAAATAATATCTTGCTCGGGGAGGGGTGGGATGCTTGTTAGTGTAATGGATAAGTTTTTTGAAAGCCCTTGGGCAATCAAGTTAATGTCATAATCGTTGATATGAGAAGTTGCTGAAATATATAGATCAGGATTGATTTCCGTAGGATCTTTGAAATCAATTATACCACTTTGTACATCAAAGACTTTGTCTTTAAAAATTACTTTCGCTTTTTTATCTGTTTTAATTCTACCCAATAAAATAGGGTTCTCGGGAGCCCCTTTAACTTGTAGGCGACCTTCGATTTGACCATTCATTAAAGAATTATTGACGACAATATTTTTATTTAAATCGACAGTAAGATCCAATATCAGAGCCGAAGCATTTGACTCGCGGATAAATCTCGGTAAATAGCGACTTTGCTTAACTTCCGAAACTCCAGAAGACTCCGTAAACTCTTTATCTATATAAGCCGAATAAGCCTGATAAGTTCCAGAGAGTGTATAGGGTAACTTTTGACCTGTGAGTAA